>NZ_JBSGEL010000089.1:0-28252 GCF_053602875.1 Kitasatospora sp. NPDC004289
ATCTGGCGTTGACTTTTGGCACGCTGTTGAGTTCTCAAGGAACGGTGGCTTCCTTCGGTCCGCCTTCCAGCGGGCCCTCCGGGCGCTTCGTTCGTTCCACCAGCTTAGCAGATCCGTTTACCAGGTTTTCACCAAGTTTTTGCGAACCCGTCATCTGGTGTTCATCACCGTCTCGCGGCGACTCGACAAACCATAGCCCTTCCTCGACGGAGCGCCTAATCGAGGCGCGCGGCCGGTCACCCGTTCGGCCCGTCGGCCGTGGTTCACACCCCTCTATGCACCCCGATCGGCGCGATCGTCCGGTCTCACCCACATGGCGTAGAGTGCGGCACATCGACCAAGAGGACTAGACCACTTGAGGCCGTCGAGGCCCCTGCCAGCAGGGGTGACGGGTGGCACCGAGTGCAGTTGTGCGCCAGTCGGGCGGGATCGTCACCCGCGAACCACCCTCGGGGGCGCTTGCGAAATGTCCGAACTTGGCATGATTTAGGCTTCAGAACGATCACACCGTCGCTGCCCGCGGCGGCTCGCTGTGCCGCGTCTCTGGGAGGACCCCACCATGACCACTGTGACCTCGCCGCTGGCCGGTCGCGCCGTCGGGCTCGCGAACGTCCCCGACCCCGTCTTCGCCGGGGCCATGGTGGGCCCCGGTACCGCCATCGACCCGGTCCGGGAGCTCACCGAGGCGGTGGCTCCGGTGGACGGGGTCGTCGTGTCGATGCACCCGCACGCCTTCGTGGTGGTGGACGCGGACGGGCACGGGGTACTGACCCACCTGGGGATCGACACCGTGCAGCTCAACGGCGAGGGCTTCGAGCTGCTGGTGAACAAGGGCGACACCGTCACCCGCGGCCAGGCGGTCATCCGCTGGAACCCCGCCGAGGTCGAGAAGGCCGGCAAGTCGCCGATCTCCCCGATCGTGGCGCTCGAGGCCGCGCCGGACGCGCTGGCCGCGGTCGCCGAGAGCGGCGAGGTCGCCGGCGGCGACGCGCTCTTCACCTGGAACTAGCTCCACCCAAGAAGTCGTAAGACCGCCGCGCCGTCCCACTCCCCCGACCAAGAGGGTGGGACGGCCGGCAAGTACCCGGCCCGGCCGTGACCCCACGTCCGGACGGCGGGCCCGCACCCGGGTGAAAGGAACCCACTCATGGAACAGGCGCTGCGAGGCGTAGGTGTCAGCCACGGTGTCGCGATCGGCCAGGTCCGGCACATGGGCACGGCCGTGCTGGAGCCCCCGGCCACCCAGATCCCGACCGAGGACGCACCCCGCGAGCAGGCCCGTGCCCAGGCGGCCGTGGACGCCGTCGCGGCGGACCTGATCGCCCGCGGCAACCTGGCCGGCGGTGAGGCCCAGGCCGTGCTGGAGGCCCAGGCGCTGATGGCGCAGGACCCCGAGCTGATGGCCGACGTGAACCGGCGGATCGCGGTCGGCAGCAGTGCCGAGCGCGGCGTGTACGACGCCTTCGCGGCGTACCGGGCGCTGCTCGCGGCGGCCGGGGACTACCTGGCCGGCCGGGTGGCCGACCTGGACGACGTGCGGAACCGGATCGTGGCGCGGCTGCTCGGCGTGCCGATGCCGGGCGTGCCGGACAGCGACGAGCCGTACGTGCTCTTCGCCCGGGACCTGGCGCCGGCCGACACCGCGCTGCTGGACCCGACCCTGGTGCTGGGCTTCGTGACCGAGGAGGGCGGGCCGACCAGCCACAGCGCCATCCTGGCCCGGGCCATGGGCGTGCCGGCCGTGGTCGCCCTGGCCGGGGCGAGCGAGGTGCCCGAGGGCACCATGGTCGCGGTGGACGGCTCCACGGGTGAGGTGCTGACCGATCCGACCGAGGAGAAGCAGGCCGCACTGCGGGCGGTGGCCGCCGAGCGCAAGGCCGCGCTGGCCGCCTCCTCCGGCCCGGGGCAGACCTCGGACGGGCACAAGGTGCCGCTGCTGGCCAACGTCGGCGGCCCGGGTGACCTGCCGGCCGCGCTGGACGCGGGCGCCGAGGGCGTCGGGCTGTTCCGCACCGAGTTCCTGTTCCTGGACGACTCGGCGAAGGCGCCGAGCGAGGAGAAGCAGGTCGAGGCGTACCGCAAGGTGCTGGAGGCCTTCCCCGAGGGCCGCGTGGTGGTCCGGGCGCTGGACGCCGGTGCGGACAAGCCGCTGGACTTCCTCACCCCGGCGGACGAGCCGAACCCGGCGCTGGGCGTGCGCGGGCTGCGCACGCTGCTGGAGAACCCCGAGGTGATGCGGACTCAGCTGCGCGCGCTGGCCAAGGCTGCCGAGGGCCTGCCGGTGTACCTCGAGGTGATGGCCCCGATGGTGGCGGACCGGACCGATGCCAAGGCCTTCGCCGAGGCGTGCCGGGAGGCCGGGCTGAAGGCCAAGTTCGGCGCGATGGTGGAGATCCCGTCGGCCGCGCTGCGGGCCCGCTCGATCCTGCAGGAGGTCGAGTTCCTCTCGCTGGGCACCAACGACCTGGCGCAGTACACCTTCGCGGCGGACCGTCAGGTCGGTGCGCTGGCCCGGCTGCAGGACCCGTGGCAGCCCGCGCTGCTCGACCTGGTGGCGCTGTCGGCGGACGCGGCCAAGGCCGAGGGCAAGAGCTGCGGCGTCTGCGGCGAGGCGGCCTCCGACCCGCTGCTGGCCTGTGTGCTGACCGGTCTTGGTGTCACCAGCCTGTCGATGGGCGCGGCGTCGATCCCGTACGTGCGCTCGACGCTGGCGAAGTACACGCTGGCGCAGTGTCAGCGGGCAGCGGAGGCGGCCCGTGCGGCGGACTCGGCCGAGGAGGCCAAGGCCGCGGCGCAGCAGGTGCTCTCCGGCGAGTAGCACCACGTGGGTGGTTACACCGGGGGCGCGGGGAACTGCGCGCAGGGGAACGGCAGCACCTGCAACTGACTGATGGCGGGTCAGTTGCAGGTGCGTCGCCTTCCGCCTCGCGCAGTTCCTCGCGCCCCCGGTGTAACCGCGTACGGTGCCCGCGCCCCCGAAGGGGTCAGCTGCGGCGGGTGCGGCCGAGGGTCTCGAAGAAGCGCAGGTGGTCGA
Source organism: Kitasatospora sp. NPDC004289 (assembly GCF_053602875.1). NCBI lineage: Bacteria > Bacillati > Actinomycetota > Actinomycetes > Kitasatosporales > Streptomycetaceae > Kitasatospora > Kitasatospora sp. NPDC004289. The sequence continues at coordinate 3,035 of NZ_JBSGEL010000089.1, forward strand.
GGTTGTCGACGGAGCCGGGGTTGACGGCCTGGTCGAGGGGGGTGCCGGCGAGGAGGCGCTTGACCGGGACCTCGATGCGCTTGCCGGTGAGGGTGTGCGGGAGGCCCTCGACGGCGATCACCTCGTCGGGGACGTGACGGGGCGACAGTTCGGTGCGCAGCGAGGTGCGGATGCGACCCGTCAGGTCGGAGTCGAGCACCGCGCCGGGGGCGAGGACGACGAAGAGCGGCATCCAGTAGCCGCCGTTCTCCTCCTCCAGGCCGATCACCAGGGACTCGCGGATCTCGGGGAGGCGCTCGACCACCTCGTAGATGTCCGAGGAGCCCATCCGGACGCCCTGGCGGTTGAGGGTGGAGTCGGAGCGGCCGTGGATGACCACGGTGCCGCGGGAGGTGGCGGTGATCCAGTCGCCGTGGCGCCAGATGCCGGGGTAGGTGTCGAAGTAGCTGTCGTGGTAGCGGCGGCCGTCCTCGTCGCCCCAGAAGCCGACCGGCATGGACGGGATGGGCTTGGTGACGACCAGTTCGCCGACGGCGTCGGTGAGCGGCTTGCCCTGGACGTCCCAGGCCTGGACGTCGGCGCCGAGGCAGGGGGCCTGGATCTCGCCGAGGTGGACGGGGAGGGTGGGGACGCCGCCGACGAAGCAGGAGCAGACGTCGGTGCCGCCGCTGACGGAGGCGAGCCAGACGTCCGGCTTGACCTCGTCGTAGATCCACTGGAAGCCGTCGGGCGGCAGCGGGGAGCCGGTGGTGCCGAGGCAGCGGACGGCGGAGAGGTCGAGGTCGCGGCCGGGGTGGAGTTCGGCCTTGCGGCTGGCGATCACGTAGGCGGCGGAGGTGCCGAGCACGGTGGCGCCGGTGCGGGCGGCGACGGACCAGAAGGCGCCGGTGTCGGGGTGGCCGGGGCTGCCGTCGTAGGTGACCACGGTCGATCCGACCAGCAGGCCGGCGACCAGGAAGTTCCACATCATCCAGCCGGTGGAGGTGTACCAGAGGAAGCGGTCCTCGGGGCCGAGGTCCAGGTGGAGGCCGGCCTGCTTGAGGTGCTCGACCAGGATGCCGCCCTGGCCCTGGACGATGGCCTTGGGCAGGCCGGTGGTGCCGGAGGAGTAGAGCACCCAGAGCGGGTGGTCGAAGGGCACCTGCTCGAAGACCGGCTCGGCCTGACCGGCCGTCAGGTCGGCCCAGGCGAGGGCGCCCTCGGGGGCGGGGGTGCCGAGCAGCGGGACGTGCACCACGGTGTGCAGGGTGGGCAGCTCGCGGCGGAGCTCGGCGACCACCTCGGAGCGGTCGTGGTCCTTGCCGCCGTAGTGGTAGCCGTCGACGGTGATCAGGGCGACGGGGGCCAGCTGCTGGAAGCGGTCGAGCACGCTGCGGGCGCCGAAGTCGGGGGCGCAGCTGGTCCAGACGGCGCCGACGGCGGCGCTGGCGAGCAGGGCGACGATCGCCTGCGGGATGTTCGGCAGGTAGCCGGCGACGCGGTCGCCGGGGGCGATGCCGCGCTCGCGCAGGGCGCCGGCGAGGGCGGCGACCTGGCGGCGGAGCTCGGCCCAGCTGACCGGGACGGGCTCGGTGGTCTTCTCGTCCAGGTGCAGGATCGCGGGCTTGTCGGCGTTCCCGTCGGCTTCGCCGTGGCGCAGTACGTGCTCGGCGTAGTTGAGCCGGGCTCCGGGGAACCACTCGGCGCCGGGCATCGCGGCGGAGCCGAGGACGGCGGTGGGCTGCTCGGAGAAGCGGACGTCGAACCACTCGGTGACGGCCCGCCAGAAGCGGGACAGGTCCTCGGTGGACCAGGCGTGCAGCGCGGCGTACCGGGCGGCGGCCTCGTCGTCGCCGGCCACCGGCGCGAGCGGGGCGGCGGGGGCGCCGTGGTGCTCGGCGGCCCAGGCCTGGAAGGCGACGATCTGGGTTTCGGCGGCGCGAGCGGGGTCGGGCCGCCAGAGGGGCTGGTCCTGGTGTGGGGTGCTCACGGTGGTGTACTCCCGGCCGGTGGCAGGGGACGGGTGCCTTGTGGGTCCCGTCCGGACGACGCTGTCGGCTGGGACTCTGCCACGTGATCGTCGGTCCGCGCCAGGGTGTCCCCGCACCTTCGCCACCTCGGGGTTTCCGGTCACCGGGCCCGCTGCGGGGCCCGGGCCTAGCATCGGTGTATGGGAGAGCGAACTTTCGCGCCCTACGCGCCGCAGCTCCTGCTGGAGACCGACGGCGACTCGCAGGTGATGAGCCCGGGTCGCGAGTACCACGTCGGGCGTGATCCCGCCGGGGAGATCGTGTTCAGCGATCCCCGGGTGTCCTGGCATCACGCGGTTCTCCACGTGGACGGCGACCACTGGGCGCTCGACGACACCGGCTCGACCAACGGGACCTGGGCTTCCGGGGAACGGGTGAGCCATCTGGATCTGGCACCGGGCAGCACGCTGCGCTTCGGCAGTGCGCAGGACGGCCCGTACGCGACGCTGGCCGCGCTGCCGGAGCCCACCAGGACGGTGCGGGCACCGTCCGCGCTGACCAGGATCACCGGCTCGTACCGGCCGCCGACCAGGGTGCAGCGGCTGCCGGAGCGGGTGGTCCGGATCGGCCGGTCCGAGGACAACGACCTGGTGCTGGACGACCTCTCGGTCTCCCGGCACCACGCCGAGCTGCGGGCGAGACCCGACGGCCGGTACGAGATCGCGGACGTGGGCAGCCACAACGGGACCTTCCTGAACGGCTCGCCGGTGACGGTGGCCCTGGTCGGCCCGGAGGACCTGGTCGGGATCGGGCACTCGGTGTTCTGCCTGGTCGGGGACGAGCTGCAGGAGTTCGTCGACACCGGGGACGTGGACCTGGACGTGGACGGCCTGGTGGTGGAGGTCGCGGGCGGGCGGCGGCTGCTGGACGGGGTGACCTTCCCGGTCGGGCAGAAGTGCCTGCTGGCGGTGGCCGGGCCGAGCGGGGCGGGCAAGTCCACCCTGCTGAACGCGCTGACCGGGCTGCGTCCGGCGGACCGGGGTTCGGTCCGCTACGACGGCCGTGACCTGTACCGGGACTACGCGGAGCTGCGCCGGCGGATCGGGCTGGTGCCGCAGGACGACATCCTGCACACCCAGCTGACGGTCCGTCGGGCGCTGCGCTACGCGGCCGAGTTGCGGTTCTCCGGCGACACCACGCCGGAGGAGCGGGCCGCCCGGGTGGAGGAGGTGATCGGCGAGCTGGGGCTGGAGCAGCGGGCCGACCAGGTGATCTCCAGCCTGTCGGGCGGTCAGCGCAAGCGGGTGAGCGTGGCGCTGGAGCTGCTGACCAAGCCCTCGCTGCTGTTCCTGGACGAGCCGACCTCGGGCCTGGACCCGGGGATGGACCGCTCGGTGATGCAGATGCTGCGCGGGCTGGCGGACGACGGGCGGACGGTGGTGGTGGTCACCCACAGCGTGCTCAGCCTGGACCTGTGCGACCGGCTGCTGATGCTGGCGCCGGGCGGGAAGATCGCCTACTTCGGGCCGCCCGGGGAGGCGCTGGGCTACTTCGGCTTCGCGCAGTGGCCGGAGGCCTTCGAGGCCTTCGAGGAGGACCGGGCCCGGGACTGGGCCGGTCAGTACCACGGCTCGGACGAGCACCGCCGGTACATCGCGGACACCCTGGAGCGCCCGGCGCGGCCCGAGGTCTCCGCCGCGGTGCCCTCCCCCGTGCCGCCGCCGCAGGGCTGGTGGTCGCAGCTGGGGACGCTGGTGCGCCGGTACGCCAACGCGCTGACGGCGGACCGGACCTTCCTTGCGGTGATGATCGCGCTGCCGTTCGTGATGGGTGCGATGGCGCGGGCGCTGGCGGGTAGCAGCCTGGGCCCGGACACGGCGCTGAACGGGCTGCTGATCCTGTGCGTGGGCGGCGTGCTGACGGGCGCGGCCAACGCGGTGCGCGAGCTGGTGAAGGAGCGTTCGATCTACCAGCGGGAGCGGGCGGTGGGGCTCTCCAGATCGGCGTACCTCTGGTCGAAGATCGTGGTGCTGGGGACGATCACGGTGGTCCAGGCGGTGGTGCTGACGCTGGTCGGCCTGGCCGGGGTGAAGCTGAGACCGCAGGGTGGTGGCGGGGTGCTGATGCCGCCGCTGCTGGAGATCACGCTGGCGGTGGCGATGCTCTCGTTCACCGCGATGATGCTCGGTCTGGTGGTCTCCGCCCTGGTGAAGAAGGAGGAGGTGACCATGCCGCTGCTGGTGCTGCTGGCGATCGTGCAGGTGGTGTTCTGCGGGGCGCTGCTCCAGCTGAACGGGGTGCCGGTGCTCAACCAGCTCTCCTGGCTGGTGCCCTCCCGCTGGGCGCTGGCCGCGATGGCCGCCACGGTGGACCTGCGGCAGGCGGTGCCGGGCGAGCTGACGGCGGATCCGCTGTTCCGCCACCAGCTGTCGACCTGGCTGCTGGACATGGGCGTGCTGCTCGGGCTGTCGGTGGTGTTCGGCTTCCTGGTGCTCCGGCTGCTGCGGCGGCAGGAGCCGGCCGTGATGCGCGGCTAGGCGGGCGCGGTGGAGGGCTTCCGCAGCACGCACGTGGTCCCCGAGGGCGGGCTGCCCAGCTGGGAGGGGCCGGACCCGTCCCGGCCCTCGGCGCGGCTGGACGCGCTGCTGCCGGTGATGCTGGCGGGCGCCAGCGGGGACTGGGCCCGGGTGGTCTGCTCCAACGGCTGGACCTGCTGGGTGGACGGGCGCCTGCTGGTGGCCCTCCCCCAGCGCCCGCCCGCCGCCGGGCGGCCCGTCGCCACCGAGGCCGACCCGCGGCCGCTGCTGGCCGAGCTGGAGGCGGCGATCGGCCGCTACCGGGAGCTGCTGGACGAGTACGCGGACGGGCGGCTCAGCCTGGAGGACTTCCGGGCCCGGACGGCGGGGCTGCGGGTCGGCGCGGTGCTGGACGGGCCCTCGGCCTGGCTGCTGGACGTGGAGCGGGGGCGCTGGTCGTACTGCGCGGCGGCGCAGCTGCAGCCGTACGCCACCGTGGAGCCGGCCGAGGGCGGGACGGGGCGGGCGTGAACGGGGTGACGCAGGCGGACCTGAGCGGGCAGCAGCTCGGCGGGTACCGGCTGGAGAAGATCATCGGGCGGGGCGGGATGGCGGTGGTCTACCGGGCCGAGGACCTGCGGTTGGGGCGGACGGTGGCGGTCAAGCTGCTGGCGCCGGAGCTGGCCCGCAACGACGTGTTCCGCGAGCGCTTCGCCCGCGAGTCGCGGGCCGCGGCGGCGATCGACCACCCGCACATCGTCCCGGTGTACGAGGCCGGGGAGACGGAGGGGGTGCTGTACATCGCGATGCGCTACGTGCGGGGCCGGGACCTGCGGGCGCTGCTGGACCGTCAGGGGCCGCTCACCGTGCGGCAGGCGGTGCGGATCACCGCGCAGGTGGCCTCGGCGCTGGACGCCGCGCACGCGCACCAGCTGGTGCACCGGGACGTGAAGCCGGGGAACGTGCTGGTGGCGGAGGGGACGGACAGCGACCACCCCGAGCACGTCTACCTGACCGACTTCGGGCTCACCAAGAAGTCGCTCTCGCTGACCGGGCTGACCACGGTCGGGCAGTTCGTCGGGACGCTGGACTACGTGGCGCCGGAGCAGATCTCCGGGCGGCCGGTGGACGGGCGGTGCGACGTCTACAGCCTGGGGTGCGTGGTCTACGAGGAGCTGACGGGGACTCCGCCGTTCCGGCGGGAGGACGACCTGGCGCTGCTCTGGGCGCACCTGCACGACGAGGCGCCGTCGGTGCGCGAGCTGCGGCCGGACCTGCCGACGGGCTTGGACGGGGTGCTGGGGCGGGCCTTGGCGAAGACTCCGGAGGAGCGGTACGCCTCGTGCCTGGAGTTCGTGGCGGCGCTGCGGGCGGCGGACGACGGCCGGCCGGTGGTGGTCGCCGCGGGGCCGACGCCGACCGAGGTGGTGCCGGTGGTGCCGGCGGTGGAGGAGGATCCGGTGCCGCCCGCGTGGGCGTGGCCGGTGTTCGTCCGGGAGCAGTGACGGGCCGTCAGCGGGGTTGACGGCGCCGGGCGGCGAGGCCGCCGAGCAGGCCGGCCAGGGCGCCCCAGAGGGCGGCGAGCGGGACGGTGCGCAGCAGGTCGGGGGTGAGGGAGACGCCGCCGCCGGCCGCGTCGAAGCCGAGCAGGGACAGGCCCAGGGCGGCGGAGATCCGGGTCACCAGGCCGAGCAGGAGGGCCGCCGCGGCGAGGGCGGCGGCGAGGTGGGCCGCGTACTGCCAGGGGCGGGTGCCGGGCGGGGTGTGGCGGGCGGCGCCGTAGCCGGCGAGCAGCAGCGTCACGGCGGCGAGGGCAGCGAGCAGCCAGGCGCGGCCGTCGTGGGCGGCGAGGGTGGAGAGGTCGAGGGTGGCGTCCTGGCCGGAGGGGACGCGCAGGACCTCGGCGAGGGCGGGCGGCATGGGGAGGCCGATGTCGGTGGGGGCCGAGCCGTGCCAGGCGCCGCCGAGGCCGATGCCGAGGGCCAGCCAGGCGAGGTTGGGCAGGGCGAGCAGGAGGACGGCGAAGGTGGTGCGGGGGTGGCCGGCCACGGCTGCGGTGACCAGGCCGGCGACCGCGGCGAGGGCGACGTAGAGCAGCAGCAGGGTGAGCACGGCGTGGGCGGCGGGCTGGACGGCGGAGCGGTACCGCAGCAGGGCGGGAGGGAGGGGTGCGCGGCGGGAGGCGAGCAGGGTGAGCAGCAGGACGCCCGCGAGCCAGAGCAGGCCGATGCCGAGGGTGGGGAGCAGGGCGGTGCGGAAGCCGACGGTCGGGGCGGCGCCGAAGGCCGCGCCGAGGTCGTCGAGCAGGGGGTCGCCGGTGGGGACGGCGAAGCTGTGCTCGGCGGGGAGCCGGAGCAGGGTGATCAGGACCAGCCAGAGGAGGGCGGTGCGGCCCGCTCTGGCGGCGAGTTCGGCGGGGGTGGCGACGGCGCGCAGGCGCAACGGGCGGAGGAAGAGGTGGGCGGTGGCGAGGGCGCCGAGCAGGGTGACGGAGAGCGGCATGGCTTCGAGGCCGCCCTGCGCCTCGGCGACGAAGGCCGCGGTGCCGTTGAGCTCGACGGGCACGCCGAGGGCCATCAGCACGGTGGCGGCGACCACGGAGGGGAACGCGCCGTCGGGCAGGGAGTCGGCTCCGGCCAGCCAGAGGCCGAGAGTTGCCAGGCCTGCCATCAGGAGCAGCGGCACGACGGCGGTGAGGAGCGCCTCCGCCCAGGGACGGAGGTGGCGCGCGGCGGTGGACGGCGTACCGGCCTGGGACGGCATGGCGGCTCCCGGTGGACGGGGGTTCCCTGATCACCTCAGCTTCGGCCGGGCGCGCACGGTCGGCGAGCCGGAAGCGGTGACGCCAGGGGGCGCGGGGCCACCGGGGTCACCACGGACGGCGGTGGTCGGCGCGACGGGTGGGGTGGGCGGGTCGAGAATGAGCGGCGGGGGAAGGCAGAAGCGCAGCCCTTGGAGGCAGCTCGTGAGCTCCCAACCGCCGTCCGAACCCACCGGTCCGTACTCGGGTCCGCCTTCGGGGGGTGGCGGGCCGTCGCCGACCGAGCCCGCGATGCCCCGCCCGTCGGCGGGCGGGCCGCCCACGGAGGTCGGGGCGACCCCGCCGGTGGAGCCGCCGAGCGGTGCCGGGTCCGCCGCGGGGTCGGGAGCCTCGTCCGGCGGGGTGGTGTCGGGGCCGCCGTCCGGGCCGCTGTCGGGGCCGAACGGAGGGCCGCCCTCGGGTGACGGGCCGTCGGGTGGCGGGGCGTCAGGCGTCGGGCCGCCCGGGGACGGGGGGCGGCGGTTGGTGCCGGCCGGGGGTGGCGGGGGCGGGCGCAGGCCGTGGTGGCGGGGGCCGAAGGGGTTGGCGGTGGTGGCCGTGGCGGCGGGGGCCGCGGTGCTGACGGTGGTGCTGACCAACGGGGGCGGGAAGGACACCAAGACGGAGGCCGCGCCGCAGGTGGCGTTGCAGCCGGTGGCGGCGTCCGGGCCCGATCCGTTCACCGGGTCGGTGGCGGTGGTGGCGATGTCGGAGAGCGCGACGGCTTCCGGGGCGGCGAGCGCCTCGGGGTCGGCGACGGGCCGGACGGTCACGGGTTCGGACCCGGGCCTGTACGGGGGCAGTCGGCAGACGGCCAGCTGTGACGTGCCGAAGCTGTCGGCCTTCCTGACGTCGGATCAGGCCAAGGGCAGGGCCTGGGCCGGGGTGCTGGGCATCGACCCGTCCACCATCGACCCCTACCTGCGCTCGCTCACCCCGGTGGTGCTGCGTTCGGACACCCGGGTGACCAACCACGGTTTCGCCAACGGCGTGGCCACCCCGTACCAGTCGGTGCTGCAGAGCGGGACGGCGGTGCTGATCGACGGGCGCGGGCTGCCCCGGGTGCGGTGTGCCTGCGGCAATCCGCTGCTGCCGCCGGCCGCGCTGGCGGTGCCGCCGGCGTACTCGGGGACGCCGTGGCCGGCGTTCAAGCCGCAGGACACCGTGGTGGTGAGCCCGGCGCCGTCGCCGCTGAAGGACGTGACGGTGGTGGACCCGTCGAGCGGGCAGTCGTTCTCGCACGGGGTGGGATCGCCGTCGGCCTCCGGCTCCGCCTCGTCCTCGGGCTCGTCCTCGGGTTCGGGTTCGCCGTCCGAGTCGGGCTCCGCCTCGCCGGGCTCGCAGTCCCCCGGGTCCCCGTCCTCCTCGCCCTCCGGCCGGTCGGGTTCGCCGTCGGTCGGGCAGCAGCAGTCCGGCGCGCCGTCCGGAGCCGGGTCCGGTTCGGGCTCGGCTGCGCAGAGCAAGGCGGCGTCGCCGTCGGGCGGTGCGAGCCAGCGGCAGGTGCAGAGCCCGGCCCAGCAGAGCCAGGGACAGCAGAGCCAGGGACAGCAGCAGAGCCCGGCCCAGAGCCAGGTGCGCAGCCCCGTGCAGAGCCCGGCCGCCGGTCAGTCGTAGGCGCCCTTGAACCAGGCCTCGGCGATCTGGGTGTGCAGCGGGAAGGCCAGCCTGGTCGGCAGGGTGAGCAGGTGCCAGCCGTCCGTCTCGTCGGTGGGGACGGACGGCGGCAGCGAGTCGAGGGTGCGCGGCGGGAAGAGGGCGAAGAGCATCAGGAAGGCGCCGCGCTCGTCGCTGCCGGTGTCGGCCAGCCGGGCCTGGGCGGGGTCGACCTCCAGGCCGGCCTCCTCGCGGAGTTCGCGGGCGGCGCCGGTCTGCCAGTTCTCGCCGTAGTCGATGTAGCCGCCGGGGAGGGCGAGCTCGCCGTAGCCGGGCTCGATGGTGCGGCGGATGACGAGCAGGGCGCGGGTGCCGTCCGGCTGCTCGACGGGCTGGAGGGCGACGGCGACCGGCAGCGGGTTGCGGTAGCTGATCTCGCCGCAGCCGGGGCAGGTGCGCGGCCAGGTGGTGGTGCCGGGCGCGTACGGGGTGCCGCACCAGTGGCAGTGCGTGAAGGGGCCTGTCATGGCTGGATGCTAGTCGGAGCGGGTGACGGTGCGTCAGTGTCTCGCGGGACGGGACGGGCATCCGTCGGCGATCTTGCGCGTTGTAGCGTGCGGTGGTCGGCGTACGGAGGGTGAGGACAGTGGGGAACGCGTTCGTGCGGGCGTTGGCGGCGGGGCCGCTGGTGCTGGACGGGGGGCTGTCGAACCAGTTGGCGGACGCGGGGCAGGACCTCTCGGACGAGCTGTGGTCGGCGCGGCTGCTGGCGGACGATCCGGCGGCGTTGACGGCGGCGCACCGGGCGTACGTCGAGGCCGGCGCCCAGGTGGTCATCACCTCCAGCTACCAGGCGAGCTTCGAGGGCTTCGCACGGCGGGGGGTCGAGCCCGAGGAGGCCGTGCGGCTGCTCGGGGAGAGCGTGGCGCTGGCCCGGGCGGCGGGGCCGGAGTGGGTGGCGGCCTCGGTGGGGCCGTACGGGGCGGTGCTGGCGGACGGGTCGGAGTACCGGGGGCGGTACGGGTTGACGGTCGGTCAGCTGGTGGACTTCCACGGGCCGCGGCTGGAGGTGCTGGCGGCGGCCGGGCCGGACGTGCTGGCGGTGGAGACGGTGCCGGACGCGGTGGAGGCCGAGGCGGTGCTGCGGGTGCTGGGCGGGCTGGGGGTGCCGGCCTGGCTGTCGTTCTCGGTCGACGGGGAGCGGACCAGGGCCGGGCAGCCGCTGGCGGAGGCCGCGGCGCTGGCGGCCCGGGTGCCGGAGGTGGTGGCGGTCGGGGTGAACTGCTGCTCGCCGCAGGACGCGGACCGTGCGGTGAAGGTGGTGGCGGAGGCGGCCGGGAAGCCGGTCGTGGTCTACCCGAACAGCGGTGAGGGCTGGGACGCCGGAGCCCGCGACTGGCGGGGCGGTTCGACCTTCGTGCCCGAACGCGTGGCGCAGTGGCTGGCGGACGGGGCCCGGCTGGTGGGAGGGTGCTGCCGGGTCGGCCCGGCGGAGATCGCGGCGCTCGCCCGGGTGGTGCGGGAGGCCGACGTGACCGACGGAACTGACAGTCGCTGACGGAGAACGTGCACGCCCGGCCGTCGGCCTGGCAGACTCGGGGCGATACCACTGCGGTCGACAATGTCGACCGCCTGTCAGCGGAGGTACACATGCCAGGGCCGATCCAGTCGCTCTCCCGGGCTGCCGCGATCATGCGGCTGCTGGCCGGTGGCGAACGGCGGCTGGGCCTGTCGGAGGTGGCCACCGCGCTGGACCTGGCCAAGGGCACCGCGCACGGCATCCTGCGCACCCTCCAGCAGGAGGGGTTCGTCGAGCAGGACCCGGAGAGCGGGAAGTACCAGCTGGGCGCCGAGCTGCTCCGGCTCGGGCAGAGCTACCTGGACGTGCACGAGCTGCGGGCCAGGGCGCTGGTCTGGGCCGACGACCTGGCCCGGGCCAGCGGGGAGACGGTCTACCTCGGGGTGCTGCACCAGCAGGGCGTGCTGATCGTGCACCACGTGTTCCGCCCGGACGACACCCGGCAGGTGCTGGAGGTGGGCTCGATGCAGCCGCTGCACTCCACCGCGCTCGGCAAGGTGCTGCTGGCGTACGACCCGGTGGCCCGGGGCGAGCTGGGCGACGGGCCGTTGGAGTCGTACACCTCGCGCACGCTCACCGACCTGGCGGACATCGACGCCGAGGCGGCGCTGACCAGGGAGCGGGGCTGGGCCGCGGCGGTGGAGGAGACCTGGGACGGCGTGGCCTCGATCGGCGCGCTGATCCAGGACCGCCGGCGCAATCCGGTGGGGGCGGTGTGCATCAGCGGGGCGGTGGAGCGCGTCTGCGAGGACGGGTTCGTGAAGCCCTCCCTGGTGGCCTCGGTGCGCAGCGCGGCCCGGGCCATCTCCCGGGACCTGGGTGCCGGGCGTTTCTAGCCGGGCGTTTCTAGCCAGGCGTTTCCAGCGGTCACATCTGACGCTTCGTGAGCTTCCCGCAGGCGCGGGCAGGTTGATTCCTGCCCGCGCCTCTGCGTTTTGTCCGCTTTTCCGGTGACAAGGGTGCTGATTTCCCCGGCACCGGGGGATCACCGTGAGTGATGGATCACAGGTCGGTCACCCGCCCTTGACGCGGGGGCGACGACAGGGGGAAGCTTCCGCATGACGGTCGACATTGTCGAACGGTGTCCGGAGCGACCGGAACGCCACCCGTCAGCGCACGACCCCGGGACGGGAACGTGCACCTCCCCCACCTGCTCCGGTCACGGACGAAGGAGTCCTTTGTGTCCGCGTTCACCAACGGCGACATCTTTGTCGGCGAAACCCTCGGCACCGCCGCACTGATACTCCTGGGCGGCGGCGTCTGCGCCGCAGTGACCCTCAAGAAGTCCAAGGCCGTCAACGCCGGCTGGCTCGCCATCACCTTCGGCTGGGGCTTCGCGGTGATGATCGCCGCCTACATGTCCGCCCCGAAGTCCGGCGCCCACCTGAACCCCGCCGTCACGCTGGCGATCGCCGCCGACACCGGCGAGTGGGGCAAGGTCCCGCTCTACCTCGGCAGCCAGCTGCTCGGCGCGATGATCGGCGCCGCCCTGGTCTGGGTCACCTACCTCGGCCAGTTCCAGGCGAACGACGCCCCCACCCTGGGCATCTTCGCCACCGGCCCCGAGGTCCGGAACCCGGTGCAGAACCTGCTCACCGAGATCATCGGCACCTTCGTGCTCTGCCTGGCCATCCTCACCCAGGGCCTGACCAAGGGCCTGGGCCTGTCCGGCACCGGCATCCTGATCGTGGCCTTCACCGTGGTCGGCATCGGCCTCTCGCTGGGCGGCCCGACCGGCTACGCCATCAACCCGGCCCGTGACCTGGGCCCGCGCATCGTGCACGCCCTGCTGCCCATCCCGCACAAGGGCGGCTCCGACTGGTCCTACGCCTGGGTGCCGGTGGCCGGCCCCGTCATCGGCGGCCTGCTGGCCGGCGGCTTCTACCACCTGGCGTTCTGACAGCCTGTTGGTTTGCCCCACTCCTGAGCACGGGGACTGACCACTCGTCAGCCCGATCTTCCCGAACCCCCATTCGAGCCGAGGACCCTCCATGACCTCCACTGGCAACTACGTCGCCGCGATCGACCAGGGCACCACCTCCAGCCGCTGCATCATCTTCGGCGAGGACGGCCGGATCGTCGCCGTCGACCAGCAGGAGCACAGCCAGATCTTCCCGCAGCCCGGCTACGTCGAGCACGACGCCGCCGAGATCTGGACCCGGGTGCAGTCCGTGGTCCGCGGCGCGCTGGAGAAGGCCGGACTGACCAAGGACGACATCCGCGCCATCGGCATCACCAACCAGCGCGAGACCACCGTGCTGTGGGACAGGAACACCGGCCAGCCGGTGCACAACGCGCTGGTCTGGCAGGACACCCGGACCGAGGCGCTCTGCCGCGAGCTGGGCCGCAACGTCGGCCAGGACCGCTTCCGCCGCGAGACCGGCCTCCCGCTGGCCAGCTACTTCGCCGGCCCGAAGATCCGCTGGCTGCTGGACAACGTCGAGGGCCTGCGCGAGCGCGCCGAGGCCGGCGACATCCTGTTCGGCACCATGGACACCTGGGTGATCTGGAACCTCACCGGCGGCGTCAACGGCGGCAAGCACGTCACCGACGTGACCAACGCCAGCCGCACCATGCTGATGAACCTCGCCACCCTCGCCTGGGACGAGCGGATCGCCGAGTCGATGGGCGTCCCGCTCCAGGTCCTCCCGGAGATCCGCTCCTCCGCCGAGGTCTACGGCCACGCGGTCGGCGACCTGGAGGGCGTCCCGGTGGCGGCCGCGCTCGGCGACCAGCAGGCCGCGCTGTTCGGCCAGACCTGCTTCAACGAGGGCGAGGCCAAGTCCACCTACGGGACCGGCACCTTCCTGCTGCTGAACACCGGCGAGAAGATCGTCAACTCGTACCACGGCCTGCTCACCACCGTCGGCTACCAGATCGGCGACCAGGCCCCGGTCTACGCCCTGGAGGGCTCGATCGCGGTCACCGGCTCGCTGGTGCAGTGGCTGCGCGACCAGCTGGGCATCATCTCCACCGCCGCCGAGATCGAGACCCTGGCCTCGACCGTCGACGACAACGGCGGTGCCTACTTCGTGCCGGCCTTCTCCGGCCTGTTCGCCCCGTACTGGCGCTCCGACGCCCGCGGTGTGATCGCCGGTCTGACCCGGTACGTGACCAAGGGCCACCTGGCCCGCGCCGTGCTGGAGGCCACCGCCTGGCAGACCCGCGAGGTCGTCGACGCCATGCAGAAGGACTCCGGCGTGGAGCTCACCGCCCTCAAGGTGGACGGTGGGATGACCTCCAACAACCTGCTCATGCAGAACATCGCGGACGTCCTGGACGCCCCGGTCGAGCGGCCCTACGTGGCCGAGACCACCGCGCTGGGCGCGGCCTACGCGGCCGGCCTGGCGGTCGGCTTCTGGCCGGACCTGGACACCCTGCGGGCCAACTGGCACCGCGCCGCCGAGTGGACCCCCCGGATGGACGAGGCCACCCGCGAGCGGGAGTACAAGAAGTGGCTCAAGGCCGTGGAGCGCACCATGGGTTGGGTGGAGGAGGACGAGGAGAGCTGACCGTCACGCCGGTCGGGGCCGCAGCGGCCCCGACCGGCCAGCGTCGTTTCTTGACGGCCTCTCAGCAGGAGGCCGCAGCGCAGTACTACGAGAGGAGACGCGGCGCCGCCCGCACCGGCACCGCAACACACACCATGGCTTCCATCCCGACCCTGGGCGCCGGCTACACCACCGGCCGTACCGCCTCCCGCGCCGAGGCCCGCGAGCTGCTCGGCAAGGCCACCTACGACCTCCTGGTGATCGGCGGCGGCATCCTCGGCACCGCCACCGCCTGGACCGCCGCCCAGTCGGGCCTCAAGGTCGCCATGGTGGACGCGGGCGACTTCGCCGGCGCCACCTCCTCCGCCTCCTCCAAGCTGGTCCACGGCGGCCTGCGCTACCTGCAGACCGGCGCGGTCAAGCTGGTCGCGGAGAACCACAAGGAGCGCCGCGTCCTCTCCACCGACGTGGCCCCGCACCTGGTCAACCCGCTGACCTTCTTCGTGCCGGTCTACAAGGGCGGCCCGCACGGCGCCACCAAGCTCGGCGCCGGCGTCTTCCTCTACTCCGCGCTCTCCGCCTTCCGCGACGGCATGGGCCGGGTCTCCACCGCCGCGCACGCCGCCCAGCAGGTGCCCGCGCTGCGCACCGAGGGCCTGCGCTCGGTCGCCGTCTACGGCGACCACCAGATGAACGACTCCCGGGTCGCCGTGATGACGGTGCGCGCGGCGGTCGAGGCCGGGGCCGTGGTGCTCAACCACGCCGAGGTGACCGGACTGCGCTTCACCGGCGGCCGGGTGACCGGTGCCGAGCTGAAGGACCGTCTGGACGGCACCGAGTTCGGCGTCGACGCGCGCCTGGTGCTCAACGCCACCGGCCCGTGGGTCGACCACCTGCGGCAGATGGAGGACAAGGGCGCCGCCCCGTCCATCCGCCTCTCCAAGGGCGCGCACGTCGTGGTCAAGCGGCGCACCCCGTGGCGCGCGGCGCTCACCATCCCGATCGACAAGTACCGCGTGTCGTTCGCGATCCCGTGGGAGGACCACGTCCTGCTCGGCACCACCGACGAGGAGTACACCGGTGACCCGCGCGACGTGCGCGCCACCGAGGCCGACATCGACCAGATCATGGGCGAGGCCGGCCACGCGATCCGCGACGAGCACCTGGACCGCGACCTGATCACCTACGCCTTCGCCGGCCTGCGCGTGCTGCCCGGCGGCCCGGGCGACACCGCCGCCGCCAAGCGCGAGACGGTCGTCACCGAGGGCCGGGGCGGCATGCTCTCGGTGGCCGGCGGCAAGTGGACGACGTACCGTCACATCGGCCGCACCGTCCTGGAGAAGCTGGCCCACGTGCCCGGCACCGGCCTGCGCGAGGACATGTCCCCGATCCCGGCCACCGTCCCGCTGCCCGGCGTCGGCGCCCCGAACGCGGTGGCCCACCGCCTGCTGGTGGACCGCGAGCCCGGCTCCCGGATGGAGCCGCTGGTGGCCAAGCACCTGGCCTCGCACTACGGCACCCTCTCCTTCGAGATCGCCCACCTGATCGCGGAGAACCCCGAGCTCGGCGAGCCGATCCACGCCGACGGCCCGGACGTCTGGGCCCAGGTCGCGTACGCCGCGGACAACGAGTGGGCGTACACCGCGGACGACGTCCTGCGCCGCCGCACCACCATGACGGTCCGTGGGCTCGACACCCCGGAGATCCGGGCCGAGGTGGACGCCTTCCTCGCGAAGCGCGGAAAGAAGTAGGCGACCAGAAGCAAGACACCGTCAGTACGGCCGGACGGCCCGCCCCTTGCCACGGGGGGCGGGCCGTTCCGGCGTTCAGCGGCGCGGTCGGTTCCGCCAGGAGCCGGGCCCGTCGGTGGCGGCCTTCGCGGGACCGGGCCAGCCGAGCACCTCGCCCGCGAACCAGATGGCCGGCCGGTCGGCGCTCCATCCGTTGAGCACGGCCGCGACCCGCTCCGCGTCGGCCAGGTCGGCGAACAGGCCGTCCGGGCCGGTGCGGACGCCGAGTTCGGCGAGGGCGTCCGCGGAGGGGTCGTGGCAGCGCCAGGTGTGCAGGTGGCCGGCGTCGTAGCCGATCACCTCCCAGCCGAGGCGGGTGCCGCCCTCGTCGAGGGCGGGCGGGGAGGCGAGGTTGGCGAGCAGCACCGGGTCATCGCCGTCGGCCTTGCGGACCGCCCTGGCCAGCACCTTCGCCTGACCGGGGGTCACCAGCAGTCCGAGCAGCCGGGCCGGCGGCCCGATCCGCAGCCGGGCGCAGGCCGCCAGCGCGGCCTCCCGGGAGGAGAACCAGTGGTCGTCCCGCGGCAGTTGGCCGACCCGGCAGGCGGCGACGGAGACCTCGTCCCCCTCCGGTTCGACCACCAGGTAGCCGGCCACCACGGCGGCCTCGTCCGTGGAGCGCGGCGGGGGCAGGCGGCGGGTCTGCTTCACCAGCAGGGGCAGCCGGTCGCAGCGCTCGGGGAGGCGGCGCTCCTCCAGCCAGAACAGGTAGCCGCGCAGGTCCTCCTGGAGCAGCTGGTCGATGTAGTCGACGTACCCGCGCAGCTCCTGGACCAGCTGGTCCTGCTCCCGGTCGCCGGTGCCGGCGCGGTGCGCGGCGGCCTTGAGGGCCCACTCCTTGACCCGGCCGCGCTCGTACCACCAGGCCCGGACGGCGGCCGGGGTCCAGTGCTGGTCGCCGTCCATCGCGTAGTGGCGGTCGGGGTGCTTGCGGACCTCGGCGACCAGGCTCTGGACCTGCAGGACGTCGGTGGGCTGACGGTAGACCAGGTCGGCCACCACCCGCTCCTCGTGGGCGAGCAGCTCGGCGGCGTCGCGCGGCGGGGAGTCGGCCTCCCGGACGGTGCCGTAGAACGGGCCCGGGACACCGCGCCAGTTGCGTTCGGCCCAGCGGCCGTCGAACGGGTCACCATCCCGGGCGACCTCCCGGAGAGCCGCCGGGACCGGGTCCCAGTACCTCGCGGACACGTACGCCCCTCCCCCGTGGAAACACCGGACGGCCGCCACCCTTCCAGTGGAGGGTGACGGCCGTCCATGGCCCTTCCGGGCTAGATGATCAGGGAGAGCGGGAGGATCAGGGCGATCGCGGTGACCGAGATCAGGGTCTCCATCACCGACCAGGACTTGAGGGTCTGACCGACCGTCATGCCGAAGTACTCCTTCACCAGCCAGAAGCCCGCGTCGTTGACGTGCGAGAGGAAGAGCGAGCCGGCGCCGATGGCGAGCACCAGCAGGGCGGCGTGGGTGGTGGAGAGGTCGGCGGCCAGCGGGGCGACGATGCCGGCGGCGGTGATGGTGGCGACGGTGGCGGAGCCGGTGGCCAGGCGGATCAGTACGGCGATCAGCCAGCCGAGCAGCAGGGCCGAGATGTGCCACTTGGCCGACCAGGAGCTGACGGCGTCCCCGACGCCGACGTCGATCAGGGTCTGCTTGAAACCGCCGCCCGCGCCGACGATGAAGACGATGCCGGCGATCGGGGCGAGCGACTTCTCCATGGTGGTGGAGATCCGGGCCTTGGTGAAGCCGGCCGCCCGGCCGAGGGTGACCATGCCGAGCAGGGTGGCGGCGAGCAGTGCGATCAGCGGGGAGCCAATGAAGTCGGCGATCCGCTGGGGCATCGCCTTGGGGTCGTCGATGACCACGTCGGCCAGGGCCTTGCCGAGCATCAGGACCACCGGCAGCAGGATGGTGGTGAGGACGGCGGCGAAGGAGGGGGTGCGCTCGGGCTTCTCGGTGGCGGGCGGGGCCGGGGGCAGCTCCAGCGGGCCGACCCAGCGCTCGGCGAAGCGGGCGAACAGCGGGCCGGCCACGATCAGGGTGGGCACGGCGATCAGCAGGCCGAGCGCCAGGGTGACGCCGAGGTCCGCCTTGAGGGCGTCGACGGCGACCAGCGGGCCCGGGTGCGGGGGCACCAGGCCGTGCAGCACGGAGAGCCCGGCCAGGGCGGGGATGCCGAGGCGGATCAGCGGGACGTTCCCGCGCCGGGCGACCAGGATCACGATCGGGATCAGCAGCACCACGCCGACCTCGAAGAACAGCGGCAGGCCGAGCACGGCGGCGATCAGCGCCATCGACCAGGGCAGCATGCGCTTGGAGGAGCGGCGCAGCACGGTGTCGGCGACGATGTCCGCCCCGCCGGAGTCGGCGAGCAGCTTGCCGAGCATGGCGCCGAGGCCGATCAGCAGGCCGACGCTGGCCACGGTGGAGCCGAAGCCGGCCGAGAAGCTGGAGAGCAGCTTGTCGAAGGGGGCGCCCGCGACGGCGGCGAGCACGCCGGAGCCGAGGATCAGGGCGAGGAAGGGGTGCAGCTTGAAGCGGGTGATCAGCAGCACGATGACGCCGATGCCGAGCAGCACCGCGAGCAGCAGGACGCCGTCGCTGGAGGTGTGCGGGAGCGGGGCGGCGAGGAGTTGGGTGGTCACGCGAGGTCTCCGTTGAACAGGCGCGGGGTGTGGGGGAGGTGGGGGTGCGGGGTCAGGCGGACCGGGCCGTGATCAGGTCGGCGGCGCGGTCGGCCAGTTCGGCGGGGGTGTGGTCGACGTCCAGGGCGAAGCCGCGCTCGTCCGGCCGGAGCGGTTCGAGCGCGGCGTACTGGGAGTCGAGCAGGGTGGCCGGCATGAAGTGGCCGGTGCGGGCGGCCAGCCGGGAGCCGATCAGCGCCCGGTCGCCGGTCAGGTGGACGAAGCGGGTGGCCGGGGCCTGGGAGCGCAGAGTGTCGCGGTAGCTCCGCTTGAGCGCGGAGCAGGCCACCACTCCCCCGGTGCCCTCGGCGACCCGGCCGCCGAGCCAGTCGGCGAGGGCCAGCAGCCAGGGCTGCCGGTCGGCGTCGTCGAGCGGGACGCCGGCGGCCATCTTGGCGATGTTCGCCGGCGGGTGGAAGTCGTCGGCCTCCGCGTACGGGAGGCCGAGCCGCTCGGCCAGCAGGCGGGCGACGGTGGTCTTGCCGACGCCCGACACGCCCATCACCACGAGGGTGGGCGGCTGGTTCTCGACGCTGAGACCCATGGCTGGTGCTCCTTGTTCTGACTGGTCACGACTGACACTGCCGCAAAGGTATGACTTATTCAAGGGGTGGCAACCCAATCGTCATACATATGTGGCGAAGATATCCTGAGCCGATGGAGATCCAGGGCCTGCCCGGCCGACTGCTCGCCGACCTCGGACCGGCCATCGCCTCCGGCGAGATCCCCGAGGGCGCGGTGCTGCGCAGCGAGGAGCTCGAGGCGAAGTACGGAGTGTCCCGGACGGTGGTCCGGGAGGCGGTGCGCATCCTGGAGTCGATGCGGATGGTCGCGCCCCGGCGCCGGGTCGGCATCACCGTGCAGCCCAAGGCCGGCTGGGACGTCTTCGACCCGCTGGTGATCCGCTGGCGCCTCGCCGGGGCGGACCGCTCCGCGCAGCTGCGTTCGCTGGGATCGCTGCGGGTCGCGGTGGAGCCGGCCGCCGCCGCGCTGGCGGCCGTCCACGCCACCGACGACCACCGGCGCGAACTCGGCGCCCTGGCGGTCGAGCTGACGGTCAGTGCCCGCTCCGACCTGTCGGTCTTCCTGCAGCACGACATCGCCTTCCACGCGACGGTGCTGCGCGCCTCCTGCAACGAGATGTTCGCCCACCTGGGCGACACCGTCGGCGCCGTGCTGACCGGGCGCACCGAGCACCAGCTGATGCCGCATCAGCCCGAGCCGTACGCGGTCGCGCTGCACCGCGAGGTCGCCGACGCGATCTGCGAGGGCCGCTCGGGGGACGCCGAGACGGCGATGCGCACCATCGTCCAGGGAGCCCTCGACGAGCTGAACGAGGTGCTGGGCTAGCAGGCCGCCGTGAGCAGCAGGGCGTGGCGGGTCCAGCGGCGGGTGGGGTGGAAGTCGAGGCCGGCGAGGGTGTCGAGGAGGGCTTCGGCCGCGCCCAGGCTGACGGTGCGGTAGGGGGCCGGGGCGCGGCGGATGAGCTCGGCGGCGAGGTCGCGGGCGATGCCGGGGCGGGCGTCCGGGTCGGCGCAGAGGGTGTCGATCCAGAGGTCGTGCGGGGCGTCGGGCCATTCGAGGGTGAGGGCGAAGCCCACGGGCGGGCCGTCCTCGTGGAGGGTGGCCAGCAGGCAGGAGTCCCGGCGCAGGCAGGGGTGGCGCAGGGTGGAGACCAGGGCCTCGTCGCCGCCGCGGGTACGGACCGCCCCGGCGGTGGCGCGGCGGTAGAGCTCGCCCATCCGGGCGGCGTCGCCGGGGCGGAGCGGGCGGAAGGACAGTCCGGGGCCGGCCGCCGGGAGGGGGCGGATCGGGGCGCTGGCCTCCAGGAAGGGGGTGGCCGTGAAGCCGCGGGCCGTCAGCATCGCGCGCAGGCCGGTGTCCTCGCCGAGGCAGTCGACCACCAGCTCGACCAGGGTGGAGGAGGCGGTGGCGGCGGCCCGGTCCACCGCCCAGTCCAGCAGCGCACCGCCGACGCCGCGACGCCGCCAGGGGCCGAGCACCTCCCCCGCGCACTCGACCAGGGCGAAACCGCCGCCCCAGTCCTGCCGGTTGGCCGCGTAGCCGGCGATCCGGCCGCCCAACCGGGCCACCACGGCGTCGCCGTCGGCCAGCGAGCGCGCCAGCACGGCCATCCGCTGGCCGTCCATCCCGGCGGCGCCGCCGCGGCCGTACGCCTCCAGGGCGTCGTTCAGTTCGGGGAGCTGATCCGGGGTCAGCTGCCGCAGCTCGGTCACGACGGTCTCCCCCGGAGTTCGGCGGTGCGGTGGGCGGCGGTGCGGTGCAGCGCGGTGCGGTGCAGGGCGCTGTGGTGCAGGGCGTGCAGCAGCAGGGCGGTGGCGGTGACGCCCGGGGCCTCCTCGGGGCCGGGCAGGTACTCGACCAGGTCGAGGCCGGCCACCGGGAGGCGCTCGCACAGGGCGGTGAGCAGGCCGAGCGCCTCCCGGTAGGACCAGCCGCCGGGCAGCACCGTGCCGGTGCTGGGCATCACGGCCGGGTCGAGCACGTCCAGGTCGAAGCTGAGGTGCCAGTCCAGGCCGGCCGGCAGGCGGCGGACGATCTCGTCCGGGTCGGTCTCCAGGGCGGTGCGGCCGGGCCAGCGGTGGAGCTTGGCGCAGGCCTCGGGACGCTCCGGGGTGAGCTGGCGGACGCCGAACTGGGCGACGCACGCCACCGCCTCGCTGCCGAGCACCCAGTCCAGGAAGTTCCCGTGGTGCACGCCGCTGCGCGGACCGGTGCGCACCCGGCCGTAGTCGTGGTGGGCGTCGAAGTGCAGCACGCCGATCGGGTGGTGACGGCGGGTCAGGCCGTCCACCACCCGCAGGGTGAGCGAGTGGTCCCCGCCGAGGACCACCGGGACCTTGCCGGCCTGGGCGGTCAGCGCGACCAGCTGCTCCAGGTCGTCCAACAGGTCCGCACCGCCCGCGCCCGGCACGGCCGTCAGGTCGCCGACGTCGGCGAGCGCGACCCCGGCGAGCAGTCGGCGGTCGTGCTCGGCGTCGTACATGCCGCGCAGCCCTGGGTCGGCCCGGAAGACGGTGGTACTGACCCGGCGCAGCGCCTCGGGGCCGAACCGGGCGCCGGGGCGGTAGGAGACGCCTTGGTCGTAGGGCGCGCCGATCACCACGAAGGCGGCCGGGCCGTTGAGTGCCTCGGCCACCGTGGAGAGCGGCGTGCCGTACAGGCCGGTGCCGCGCCCGGGGCCGGCCGCGGTGTCCTGGGCCTGCAGCGCGCCCGCCTCGACGAGCACGGCCACCGTCCGGCGGACGGCCTCGGAGCTGCCGGGGGCGGTGCGCTCCAGCCGGGCGGCGACCGCCTCCGCCGTGGCGGGGACGGCGAACTGGGAGAGCACGTGCAGCGCCCGGCGGCCGAGCCTGACGCTGCGTCCGGTCTCGGGCCAGACCAGCTCGCTCTCCTCGCCGCCGCCGTCCAGCCTGGCCGCGCCCGGGGTGACCCGCAGCGTCTCGTTCACCGGCGCCGCCCGTCGTGTGCGCCGTCGACCGCGGCCGGCTGCACCGCGGCCGGCTCCGGCGTGGACGGCTCCAGCGTGGTCAGCCAGGCCGCGCGGAGCCGCGCGTACGGGCCGTCCGCGTCGCGCAGGTCCTTCGGGGCGCCGCTCTCGACGATCCGGCCGTGCTCCAGCACCACCACCCGGTCGCTGCGCTCGGCCGTCCAGAGGTCGTGGGCGACCTGGATCACGGTCGTCCCGGCCAGCGAGCGGGAGAGCTCGGCGGTGAAGCGCCCGGCGGCCCGCTCGGAGAGCCCGGCGGTGGCCTCGTCGAGCAGCAGGACCCGGGGGCGGCGCAGGAAGAGCCGGGCGAGGGCGAGTTGGCGCGCCTGGGCCGGGGTCGGCGGGTGGCCGTCCTCGCCGAGAGCGGTGGCCAGGCCGTCGGGCAGTTCGCGGACCCAGCCGTCGGCGTCGGCGGAGGCCAGGGCCGCCCACAGCTCGTGCTCCTCGGCCTCGGGGCGCGCCAGGGTGAGGTTGTCCCGGACGGTGCCGTGGAAGACGTGGTCCTCCTGGGCGACCAGCACCACCTCCGCGCGGCCGCCGGCGACCGCCTCCTGACGGCCGATCAGCACCCGGCCGGAGTCCGGCCGCAGGGCGCCGGCCAGCAGGGTGGCGAGGGTGGTCTTGCCGGCCCCGGAGGCGCCCACCAGGCAGATCCGCTCGCCGGCCGCCACCTCCAGGTCGACGGCGTGCAGGACGGGGGCGCCCTCGGCGTAGCCGAAGGTCAGGGCCTCGCAGCGGACCGGCAGCCCGGCCGGGCCCGGCCCGGTGCGAGCCGCCGGAAGGTCGAGGGCACCGACCCCGACGCCGAGGATGCGGCCGAGGGCTGCCCCGGCGGCCTGGGCCTCGCCGAACCAGTAGATGAGGTCGTCCAACGGGGTCAGCACCGCCCGCAGGTAGAGCGCGATCACCGCCACGTCGCCGACCTGGGCGTGGCCGCCGCGCACCAGCCAGGCGCCCCAACCGACCACCACCAGCAGCGGCAGGTGGTAGCCCGCCTGCACGGCGGGGAACCAGGCGCGCTCCAGCCGGACCGGCTCCCCGGCCAGCCGACGCCAGGTGCCGACGCTCCGTCGGGCCGCCTCCCGCCGGGCCGGGCCCAGGCGCAGCGTGCTGACGGCCTCGTGGCCGCGGACGGTCTCGGTGAGCGCACCGGTGGCGGCGGCCCGGGCGGCCAGCTCCTCCCCGTACGCCTTCGGCGCGCGCCGCACGTACCACCGGGTGGAGAGCAGGATCGGCGGGACCCCGACCAGGCAGCCGAGCGCGACCAGCGGGTCGACCAGGAAGGCGGCGCCGAGGGTCATCGCCACCGTGACGGTGCCGACCACCGTCTCGGGCAGGCCGGTGCGGGTGATGTCCTGGACGGCGTCCATGTCGGAGGTGGAGCGGGAGAGCACCTCGCCCTGGTCGACCGCCTCCAGTTCGCGCACCGGCATGGCGAGCAGGCCGTCCAGGAAGTCGTTGCGCAGGACCGCGAAGATCCGCTCGCCGAGGGCGAAGGACCAGGAGGCGGCGGTGAAGGCCAGGCCGGCGTGCACCACGAGGGCGGCCAGGATCAGCAGCACCGGGCCGAGCAGGCCGACGGCCCGCCCGTCCGCGATCCGGTCCACCAGCGAACCGAGCACCAGCGGCGGCACCAGCCCGCCGGCCACGGCGGCCGCGTGCACCAGCACGATCGCGGTCAGCCGGCCCCCGAAGCGGGCGGCGAGCCCACCGACCCGGCGGCGGACGGCGGTCCGGTCGGCGACCGGCAGCACCGGCGCGGGCCCTGCCACCGCCCGGCTCCCGGGCCCGGACGGCACGTCAGCCACCGGCGGGGCCGGGGAGAGGGACGGAGCGTCAGACATCGGAGCCCTCCTCGACGGCCAGGACGTGGTCGGCCACCGCGCGGAACGCGCCGGCCGAGCCCAGGACCAGGGTGGTGCGGCCGCGCCGGTGCTCGGCCACCCGGCGGGCGATCTCGATCTCGGTGACCGCGTCCAGCGCGGTGGTCGGTTCGACCAGCACCAGGACCGGCGGATCGCCGACCAACGACCGTGCCAGCGCCAGGCGTTGACGCTGGCCTCCGGAGAGGTTGCGGCCCTCGGCGTCGATCCGGGCGTCCAGGCCGCCGGGCAGCCGCTCCACCACGTCGTCCGCGGCCGCTGCCCGCAGGGCGGCGGTGAGCTCGCGGTCGCCGTAGCGGGCGGCCGGGTCCAGCACCTCGCGCACCGGGCCGGCGAAGAGCACCGGGCGGGCGCCCTGGATCCGCACCGCCGCACCCAGCGCGTCGGGGTGGAACTCGCGCACCGGGCGTCCGGCCAGGGTGGCGCCCTGCTCGACCGTCAGGCCGACCAGGCGGCGGGCCAGCCGGTCCGGGTCGTAGCCGCCGGGAGCGGCCAGCACGCTCAGGCCGCCGAGCGGGATCCGAAGGCCCGTCAGGCCGTCGGCGGGCTCGGCCTGTTCTGGCACCTCGGCGGTCCCGGTCCAGGGGCGCTCGGGGGCGGCCAGCAGGGCGGTGACGTTCCGGGCGGCCACCCGGGCACCGGCCCGGGCCGCGCCGTACCCGGCGGCGGTGGTGACGGGGGCGACCAGGTAGGCGGAGGCGGTGTAGAAGGTGACCAGGTCGGTGGGCGGCACCGAGCCGGCGGCGGCCAGGGTGCCGCCGAGCCAGACCAGGGCGGCCAGGAAGAGGCCGGGCAGCAGGGTGCCGGAGACCAGCAGCAGGGCCTCCGTCCGGGCCACCTCCACCCCGGCCCGCTCGGTGGCCGCCGAGGCGGCCCGGTAGCGCTCCCGCACCACCCGCTCGGCGCCCAGACCGCGCAGCACCCGCAGCCCGAGGCCGATGTCGGAGCTCAGCGCGGCCACCGTGCCGAGCGCCTCGCGCTGGCGCTCGCGGCGCTCCTCCAGCGGCTCGGCCACCTTGCCGGTGAGCCACATCAGGCCGGGCACCCCGGCCAGCACCACCAGTGTGACCAGCGGGGAGATCGCCAGCAGGTACCCGGCGACCACCAGCAGCCCGAGCACCGAGGCGGCCAGCCTGATCCGCACCACCGGGAAGCCGGCCACCCGGGAGACGTCGTACGCCGCCACGGTGGCCACCTCGGCGGGCGGGGTGCGGGCCGCCACGTCCTGCGGGGCGCGGGCGGCCTTCTCCCCGATCTCCTCCAGCAGCGCGGCGGTGGCGCGCAGTCCGAGCCGGGCGGCGATCACGTGCCGGGTGACGTTGGTGGCGATGCCGGTCACGACGGCGGCGCCCAGCGCGGCCACGTACCGGGGCAGCCCGCCGCCCTGGCCGGCCGCCGCGCCCAGGGCGGCGCCGACCAGCCAGG
>NZ_JBSGEL010000090.1:0-27110 GCF_053602875.1 Kitasatospora sp. NPDC004289
GTCTCCCCCTCCGGGGCGCGGCCCCCCTCGGCTGGGGGCCGGGCCCGATCGGGCCGTCGCCGGGCCGGGGCCGGCGCAGGATCAGAACTGCTGCACGAAGTACGGCTCGACGGTCATCCAGCCGTTGCCCCGGGCGCCGTTGAGGCGGCCCGAGCTGCCCCGCGCGAGGGTGTACCAGGACTCCACGTAGTCCGGGTCGTCCACCCACCAGGAGGCGGGCATGGCGCCCAGCACCGCGTTCACCAGCGGGATGTACGCGCCCTGGTCGGCGATGGTCAGCAGCACGGCGGCGATCGCCTGGGCGAGGGCCAGGTAGTTGGTGTCGCCGTCGTCCTCCATCAGGACCACGTCGGCCAGGTTGTACTTGTAGTTCGACCAGTTCACCAGGATCTGGTTCGGGTAGTAGGTGGTGCCGTCGTACTGGAGGTACGGCATGGCCACCGAGTCGACCCGGACCTTGCCGTCCAGCCCGAAGCCGCTCACCAGCGCGAACATCTCGGCCGCGCCCTTAAACCAGGGCTCCTCGTCGTCCGACACCCGCACCGAGGTGATCTTCGTGCCCCACCAGCCGCCGGACAGGGCCTGCGCGGCCTCCGCGGGGGCGATGCCCCGGGCGCCCAACTCCCGCTGCAGCACGGCCGTCCCGGCCGCCAGGGCCTTCGCCCCGTCGAGGTCGACCAGGTACACCGGGCGGGCGGGCAGCTCGGCCGTGGCGAGCTCGTGCGCCCGTCCGGCGCTGTCGTACGCCCGCACCGTGCGGGCGTGGTCGTCGGTCACGGCGGTCGCCACCAGCGGCTCGGCCCCCGCGGCCAGCGCGCCGCGCATCGAGGGATCGGCCAGCTGGACCCGCAGCAGCGGGCCGAGGTCGGCGCTCAGGCCCTTCGCCGAGGCGATGCTCCGGTCCGCCTTCGCGGTGGCCTCGGCCAGTCCGCGGGCGGCGGGGCCCGCCGCGGCCGCCGCGAGCGGTGCCAGCGCGGCGGGGGCGTCGGTGGTGGCGGTCGCGGCGCGCACGCGCTCCCGCACGGCCGGGTCGGCGAGGGCGGAGGCGAGGGTGCGGGCGACCCCGTCCTCGATCGCCGCCACCCGGGAGGCGGAGTGTCCGGCGGAGGCGGGCGCGGGCAGCGGGGCGGGGGCGGCCAGGGCCTGGCCCGCGCCGAGGGCGAGCAGGGGCAGGGCCGCGAGGGTGGCGGCGGCGCGGCGCAGGCGGGTGTGACTGCGGGGCATGCGGGATCTCCAGACTCGTCGGGTGAGGGCGTCGGAGCGGTGGAGCAGCGCCGGGGATCAAGAACGTCGGCGCCATGACAAGTGAAGGGCCAACCCGGCCCCAGTTCAAGCCCCGGGACGGCGAACGCCCGGTCCGCAACACGTGAACGCGCATAGACGGGAAACCTCCCGCCCGCCCGGCCGCCCCCTCTCCGGCAACCCTGGCGTTGTCCGGCGCGAGCCCTCCGCGAGCGCCTAGCATCCCCGCCATGAGCATCGACGGGTACTACGCGCGCCTCTCCCCCACCGACCTCGGGCGGGCCCTCGCCGACCCGGACACCGCAAGGGAGTTGACCGATCCGCAGGAGCAGTCCCCCGACCGGCGGCACTGCGTCGGCCCGTACTGGGACGCCATCGCCTTCCTGCTCCGCCGCCGCGGCCTCCCGGTGGACCTGGTGCGCGGCGGCACCGAACTCACCGGCGCGGCCGACCTCGGCTTCGGCCCGCCCCGCTACCTGACGCCCGACCAGGTCCGCTGCCTGGTCGAGGCCCTGGACGCCATCGCCCCCGACACCCTCGCCCAGGACGTCACCGGCGCCGACCTCACCACCGCCGGCGTCCACCCCCTCTCCCACTGGGACCACGACGGCTCCCTCGACTCCGCCGCCGGCGCCTACCAGGACCTGCTCGCCTTCCTCCGTACCACCGCCCGTTACCACCAGGCCGTACTCTTCTGGACGGCCTGACCACCCGTCACCACGCAGCAGGGAGCTCCCGTGGAGGACCCCGAGTTCACCGTCACGGTGGACCGCGCCCCGCCCTCCGGCACCGCGCCCCTCCTGGAGGTCCGGGCGATCACCGACCTGAGCCTCTGGCAGGGCCGACGCCTCCTCGACGGCCCGCTGCCCGCTCCCCTGATGCCCCCGGTCCAGCTGGACGCCGCCCTCGACGCCGCCCGCCGCCTGCGCGCGACCGGCGTGGAGGTCACCGTCGACTGCACCGCCTGACACCGCACCGTCCCCGCCGACGGCACCCTCCTCGACCCGGGGCCCTGCGCCGCGCTCCCGTGGCTCATCACGGCCCACTGCCGCGCCAACTCGCTCACCTCCTGCGACTGCTGGTTCTGCACCGACCACGGACCGATGCCCAGCTACACCGTCTGACGCCCGCCCGGGCCCCGGTCCGCTCCTCGCCCGGGGACCTGGCGGGATCCGGACCTCCGCTGGCGCTCACGCTCCTGGCCCGGCCCGGCTCCGCCGAGCCATGATCGGGGCACCCCCGAGCGTCAGGAGTCCCCGTGCCCGCCAGCGCAGTCCGCCAGGTCCCCCACGTCCGCCGTGCCCGCCCCGACGACCTCGCCCGGATCGCCGAACTGGCCGCCGAGCACGCCGCCTACGAGCGGGCCGCCCCGCCCCCGGCCGACCTCGCCGACCGCCTGGCCCGGCTGCTCTTCGACGCACCGTCACCCCGCCTGCGCTGCTTCGTCGCCGACCCGGGCGACGGTGGCGCCCCGATCGGCTACGCCACCTGCGCGCCCGAACTCTCCACCTGGGACGGCGCCGAGTACCTCCACCTCGACTGCCTCTTCCTGCGCGACGGCCACCGCGGCCACGGCCTCGGCGCCCGCCTGATGGACGCCGTCGTCACCGAGGCCCACGCCCTCGGCCTCGCCCAGGTCCAGTGGCAGACCCCGCCCTGGAACACCGACGCCATCCGCTTCTACGACCGCCTCGGCGGCCGCGCCACCACCAAGCAGCGCTACAGCCTGCCCACCACCCCGGTCGCGGCGGCCGGGGCCTGACCCACCGTCACACCCCGGCCGCCCGCGTCCGGTCGGCTACCCGGCCCGCTCCAGCCGGCAGCTCCCGCCCGCGCACTGCCGCTCCAGCCGCCCGCGCGAGACGGTCTGCACCAGCCCGAGCACCCAGCAGGCCGGACAGCCCCGCAGTGCCAGCAGCCCCACCGGCAGGAGCAGCAGCGCCACCCACCCCACCACCGGCAGCAGCGCGAACGCACCCACCAGGGCGCCGAAGCCGATCCCTCCCCGGACGAGGTGCACCGGCAGGGACCGGCTCGCGTACGACGGCCCCGGACTCCCCTTCACCGACACGTCGTCTCCTCCCGCACCCGCTCCAGGTCCTCCCGCACCGCAGCCCGTGCCCGGTGCAGCCGCGACTTCATGGCCGGCGTGCTCAGCCCGAGCGCGTCGGCCACCGTCCGGCCCGGCAGTCCCTGGACGTCCCGCATGATCAGCACCCGCCGCTGGTCGTCCGGCAGCGCGGCGACGGCCGCGGCCACCCGCTCGACCTCCAGCCCCGCCAGCGCGTCCTCCTCCGCCGAGGGTGCGAGCGCCTCCGGGCCCGTCTCGCCCGCGTGCACCAGCTGACGCGCCCTCCGCAGGCACTCGTTGCGCACGATCCGGAACATCCACGAGGCCAGCGCGGCACTCGCCCGCAGCGTGCCCACCTTCCGGAACAGCACGATCATCGCGTCCTGCGCCGCGTCCTCCGCGTCCTGGCTGCTGGCGCAGAGCGAGAAGGCGAACCGCCGCACGTGCGGGTACGCCCCGGCGACCAGCACCGCGATCGACGCCTCGTCACCCTCCTGCGCCGCCACCACCAGCCGCTCCGAGGGCCAGGCCCCGACCGCCCCCCTAACCACGCCGCCCCTTCCGCGCCCGCAGCACCACCACGCACGTGCACGTCAACACGGCCAGCACCACCACACCCACCACGACTCCGGTCATCGGACCTCCCGCACTCCGGCGGACCCCTCGGGACCGCTCGACCATAAGAGGCCCACCACGCGAAAAGGATTCGGGCCACCGGCGGCCGTCAGTAGTAACCCTCCATCAGCTCCGTGGCCCAGCCCGGCTGGACCTGCTCCCCGCGCGGCCCGAACTCCGCCATCCAGGGCTTGATGTCCAGCACCGGCGTGCCGTCCACGGCGTCGAGCCCGGCGACGTGGACGTCCAGGCCCTCCACCCGCAGCAGCACGCAGCGCGACACCCCGAGCCGGTTGGGCCGGTTCTTCCCGCGCTGCGCGAAGATTCCCACCAGCGGCCAGTCCTCGTTGCCGCGCGGGTGGCGGGCACCGGTCTCGACCCGCTCCGGCGGGACCCGGTCGAAGTGGAAGACCACCTCCAGGTGCGAGAACCCCTCCAGCCCGTACAACGCCTCGGGCCCGAAGCGCGCGGCGTCCAAGCGGATCACCGCCTCCACCCCCGCCCAGTCGTCGTCCTCCACCGGCACCCGACCGCCGACCACCTGGCCGACGGGCTCCAGTCCGATCACATCCGCCCCCTTCCCCCGAGTCATGATCACGCCCTGCGCCCCGAACCCTACGACGCCCGCGCCCCGACCGTAGCGGCCCGGTCAGAGTCGACGGCCTGCGCCCAGCTCCAGCCGCTCACCGGCGAAGCGTTCGCGGAAGCCCCGGTCGTGGGAGACGGCGACCACTGCTCCCGGGTAGACGGCGAGGGCGCTCTGGAGGTCCTCGACCAGGTCGAGGGCGATGTGGTTGGTCGGCTCGTCGAGGATCAGGAGGTCGGCCGGGTTGGTCACCAGGATCGCGATCTGGAGGCGGCGCTGCTGTCCGGCGGAGAGTGCGGCCACCGGGACGTACAGGTCCTCCGCGCGGAACAGCCCCAGGGAGAGCAGCACTTCGGCGTGCTCCTCCGGAAGCCCTGGTCGGCCGGCCGCGAAGGCCGCCAACAGCGGGCGGCGGCTGAAGCGCACGGGCAGCTCCTGCGCGAGGTACCCGATCCGGGCGGGGCGGCGGACGACGCCCTCGTCCGGCTCCAGGTCACCGGCCAGCACGCGCAGCAGGGTGCTCTTCCCCGCCCCGTTCTCACCGGTCACCAACAGCCGCCCACCCTGGCGGACCACCAACTCCCCCTCCAGGGACAGCCGTTGACCGACCCGTACCCCCACGAGCTCCGCGAGGGAACCGTCCGCATGGCCCCCATCCGCCCCTCCCGCCACTCCCGCCGCGAACCGCAGCGGCACCGGCGGCCGCGCCACCGGATGGCGCCGCAGCCAGGCCAGCCGCTCGCGCGCCGACCGCACCTGCCCGCCGAGCTTCGCCTCGCTGGAGCGCCGGTACTTGCCGAAGCCCTGCTTCGGGTCCGGCGCCGTGGTGGCGAGCCGCCGGGCCGCCGCCGCCAACAGCTCCTCCGTGTCGGCGAGTTCCTCCGTCCACTCCGCGTACCGCTGCTCCGCCCCGCGCCTGGCGGCGGCCTTCGCGGCCCGGTAGCCGGCCCAACCGTCGCCGTAGCGCCGCACGGTGTGCTCCTCACGGTCGACCTCGAGGATCGTCGTGGCGATCCGCTCCAGGAAACCCCGGTCGTGGGTGACCGCGACGACGGTGCCCCGGTGGGCCCGCAGGTGGTCCTCCAGCCAGGCCACGGCCGCCGCGTCGAGGTGGTTGGTCGGCTCGTCCAGCAGCAGCAGTTCGGGGGCGGCGGCCAGCACGCAGGCCAGCGCGAGCCGCGACTGCTCCCCTCCGGACAGCGAACCGAGCACCCGCTCCCGGGTGATCCCGGTCAGTCCGAGCCCGTGCAGCGCGGCGTCCACCCGGGTGTCGGCCAGGTACCCGCCCCGCTCCTCGAAGGCGGTCAACAGCTCGCCGTACACGGCGAGTTCGTCGTCCGAGGCA
This sequence comes from Kitasatospora sp. NPDC004289, assembly GCF_053602875.1. NCBI lineage: Bacteria > Bacillati > Actinomycetota > Actinomycetes > Kitasatosporales > Streptomycetaceae > Kitasatospora > Kitasatospora sp. NPDC004289. The sequence continues at coordinate 5,860 of NZ_JBSGEL010000090.1, forward strand.
TCGGCGAGCTCCGCCTCGACCTCGCGGAGCCGCCGCTCCATGCCGCGCAGTTCGGCCAACGCGAGGTCGACGGCGTCCTGCACGGTGCGGGACGGGTCGAGCGCCAGGGTCTGGGCGAGGTGGCCGGTGCCGCCGGGGAAGGCGACCGTCACCTCACCGTCGTCGGGCGCCTCCGCCCCGGCGAGCAGCCGCAGCAGGGTGGACTTCCCGGAGCCGTTCTCCCCGACCACGGCCGCCCTCTCGCCCGGACGGACGGTGAAGGAGACCTGGTCGAGGACGGTACGGGTGCCGTAGGACTTGGTGAGGTCACGGACGGACAGCTGCGCCACGGGGGCGGCAGCGGGCATGACGGAACGGGCGCGAGCGCGCATGGGTGTTTTCCTCTGGGTCTGCGGAGGTACGACGGGCTGCGGAGGCGGCGGGATCGCCGTGCCCGGACTCAGACGAAGAAGAGGAAAGCCATGGCCTCACCGTAACAGGACGGACCGTCCCGCCTCGATCCGTTTTCTCCGCCGGTCCGTCAGGCGCGCAGCTCGTACCAGGGGCGGGTCGACCGCTCGGCCGGGGTGCCGTCCAGGACGTGGGCGGTACGGGCGGCCGGGTCGAGCAGGACGGTGGCCAGGCTGGCCCAGCGCTGGCCCAGCGGACTGCCCGGGGCGGGCAGACAGGTGACGGGCGGTTCGCCGGGGCCGGTGACCAGGAGGCGGAGCAGCTCCTGGCCCGTGGTGGCGGCCGGCTCGCGGGTGAGGCGTTCGTCCAGGAACGCGTACCGCTCGCCGGAGTCCGGCTGGTAGAGGTGGCTCTTCTCCTCGGCGGCGGGGGCGGGGGTGAGGAAGTGATTGGTCCGCAGCCAGGTGCCTTCGGTGAGGGCCGGGGCCTCGAAGACGCCGACGGGGCTGAGGTCCAGCAGGACCGCCTGCTCGCTGTCGAAGAGCATGAACGAACCGGAGGAGGTGACCGGAGCCGCGCGCAGCAGCTCGACGGCGTGGCCGACGCTCCCGGCCTCCTCCAGCACCAGCGCGGCCAGGACGTGCACGGGGACGCCGCCGAGGCGGTCGGCGTGGTGGCCGAGGATGTTGAAGTGCAGGGCCAGACCCGCGCTGTTGACCCCGATCTTGGCGAGGATGCCGTGCTCGGTGAGCCCGGCGTAGTCGTGGGCGGCACCGGCGGAGTTGACGGTGTGCCAGTACGCACTGAGCTCCACGTGCCAGTCCCAGGTCTGCACGCCGAGGTGGGTCCGCCGTCCGTCGTCGGCGGTCGACCGCCGTACCACGGTGGAGCACTCGCCCGGCGGGACGGTCCGCGAACGGGCCAGGATCTCGGTGCGGGCGTTGAGCGCCCCGACCTGCCAGGCCTCCACCCCCGCACCCTCCGCGACGCCCTCGATCTGCTCGCGCAGGCCGGAACGGAAGCCACCGACGGCGTCCAGGGCGCGCAGCCCGTCCTCGCGGATCTCGGCGGACGTGATGCCGGAGGCGGCGAACAGCCGCCCGTACGCCTCGAAGGCGCCGGGGAGGGTGGCGGCGAGCTGCCGGCCGCGGGCGCGGCCGCGCTCGCGCGGGTCGGTGCCGGCGACCGCGACGTGGCGGCGGTGCTCGGGGCGGGCGAAGGGCTCGGTCATGTGCTTGCTCCAGGGAAGGGCCGGCGAAGGGTGCCCACAGCCGGCGGAAGGTGCGGCCGGCCGGCGGAGGGTGCCGCCAGCCGGCGAAGGGTGTCAGTGGCCGACGGGCCGGTCGTCGGTCAGCGGTGGGCAACGGCCGTGGCCGGCGCCGGGGCCGCGGCGTGGAGCAGCGGCCGGCCGTCGACCAGGGTGGCGAGGACGGGGTTGACGGCCTGCTGATCGGGCGTCAGGTCGAGCGGGTCGGCGGCGAGGACGGTGAGGTCGGCGAGGTGCCCCGGGGCGATCCGGCCGAGGCGGTCACCGGCGCCGGCCGCGTGGGCGGCGGCCCGGGTCATCCCGGCGTAGGCCTCGCGCGCGGTGACGGCCTGGCCGGGCTGGACGGGGGCGGTGTCCGGGGAGTCCACCGGGCGGCGCAGTTGGGCGTCGGCGAGGGCCGCGCGGGGGTCGCCCTCGCCGATCGGCCAGTCGGAGCCGAGGGCGACGACGGCGCCGTGGTCGAGCAGGTCGCGGGTGCGCCAGCCGCGGGCGGCCCGTTCGGCGCCGATCCGGGTGGACCAGCCGTCGCTGTGGTCGGCCTTGGTCATCCGGGTGCCGTGGACGGGTTGCAGGCTCGCCACCACGCCGAGTTCGGCGAACCGGCCGAGCAGTTCGTCCGGCACCGACTCCAGGTGTTCGATCCGGTGCGGGCCGCCCGCCGCGGGGCCCGCCGCCTCGATGGCGTCGAGGGCGAAGCGGACGGCCCGGTCGCCGATGGCGTGGGTGGCGGTGGGGACGCCGAGGGAGGTGAAGTAGGCGAGCGCCCGGCGGTAGGCGTCCGGGTCCTTCCAGAGCGGGGCGTGGTTCTGGCCGTGCACGTCGGGGTGTTCGAACCAGGCGGAGCCGTTGTCGGCGGTGCCGTCGAGCATGAACTTCACGCCCTCCACCCGCCAGCGGCGCCCGCCCCGGCCCTGCAGCGCGGCGGTCTCGCGCCAGACCTCAGGGGTGGAGTCGGCGGGGACGAGCGGGGAGCAGCGGATCCGGAGCGGCAGGTCGCCGGTGCGCTCGATCTCCCGGTAGACCTCCTCGGAAGGGTCGGTGAAGTCGAGGGCGTGCAGGCCGGTGAGACCCTGGGCGGCCATCCGGTGGAGCTGCTCCGCGACGTACCGCGCGGCCCGCGCCAGCTCCACCTCGGGGTAGTGCGCGAAGACCAGGTCCATCGCCTGGAGTTCGACCACGTACCCGGTCGGGCGTCCGTCCGGACCGACGGCGATCCGGGAGGCGTCGTCGAAGGTCTCGGCGCCGGTGAGCCCGGCCCGCTCCACCGCGGCGGGGCTGACCACCAGGGCGTGGGCGTCACGGGTCATCAGCGAGACGGGGACGCCGGGGAACCGACGGCCGAACACCGCTCCGTCCGGCTCCCCCTCGAAGACGTCGGGGTCCAGGTCGTAGCCCGTGACCCAGCCGCCGGGCACGACGGTGGCGGTCCGCTCGGCGACCGCCGCCAGCACCTGGTCCAGCGTGGTCAGGCCGGCCAGGCCGAGCCCGCTGCCGGTCTCGATGGCGCCCCAGACGGGGTGGGCGTGGACGTCGGTGAGGCCGGGGGTGACGGTGGCTCCGGGGAAGTCCAACACCCGTGTGGCGCCGCCTCGGTGACGGGTCACGAGCTCCTCGCCGCCGACGGCCAGGATGCGGCCGTCCCGGACGGCGACGACGTGCGCCTCATCGGTGTCGGCGACGGTGTCGAAGTTCTGGACCCGCCCGGCCCGGAGGATCAGGTCGGCTTCGGCGTACATGGGGGCCTTTCGGTGGTGGTGGTGCGGTTCGAGCAACAGAGCAGTTCGGTAGGCGAATTCATTCACCGGACGGAACGGTTCACCGCGGTCCGGCCGGCAGCGTCCCGAAGGCGCGCGCCAGCAGCCCGTACGCGGCGGCGGCGCCGACCACCCCCACCGGCACGGCGAGGTTCACCCCGCCGAGCACCTCCGCCACCGGACCGGACCAGGTGCTGGCCCCGGCACAGACCACGGCGGCCCCGATCCCCACCAGTGTCGCGAGCACCCCGGCCGGGTTGATCCCGGCGCGGTACCAGTACGGGCTGCCGGGCCGCTCGTCCAGCAGCGCCCGGCCGTCGTACCGGCCCCGCCGCAGCAGCACGTCGGCGGCGAACACGCCCATGCACGGGCCGGTGACCACGACGACCAGCTCCATCATGGTGTTGACGGCGGTCAGGAAGTCGAAGACCAGCACCGCGAAGAGGGTCAACCCGGCCCCGACGGCACCCACCACCAGCACGGCGGCCGCCCGGGGCAACCGGATGCCGATCGACTGCACGGACAGGCCGGCGCTGTACGCGGTCATCGCGTTGTTGGCCACCGTGTTGCCGACCACGCCGAGCGCGAACACCGGCACGAACCACCCGGGCATCACGCCCTCCAGCGCCCGCTGAGGGTCCGTCATGTCGAGACCGGTCGCCGCCAGCACCCCGACCACCGTGAACACCGCACTGGGGAGGTACGCACCGGCCGCGGTCCAGAGCGCCACCGCCCGCCGGCTGCTGTCCCTCGGCAGGTACCTGGCCAGGTCCGGGCTGTTGGCGTACGACAGCGGCGCGGAGGCCACCAGGGTGAACCCGGCTGCGAGCGCCGCCAGGTGTGCCGTCCCGCGCAGCGGCTCCGCCGGGACGTACGCCCAGTCCGCGCGCAGCACGACCAGCACCGAGACCACCACGAACACCACCGTCAGCAGCACGGTGAGCGCCGGGTAGAGCCGGACGATGGTGGCGTGCCCGAACAGCGCGACCAGTAGGGTCACCCCGGCGATCACGCAGACGACCACCGCCTCCACGGCGGCCGAGGCCGGCAGCCCGACCAGCTCCGGCAACCCCAGCGCGGCGACGGAGGCGGCCGACCAGTTGAGCGCCAGGTACAGCGAGGAGATCAGCCAACCGGTCACCGCCACCACGGCCCGGTTGGCCCGGATCCCGTACATGGCCCGGGAGATGACGGACCCGGCCGTCCCGGCGGCCGGTCCGCTGATGGCCACGTAGCCGGTGAGCAGCCAGAGCAGGTTGCCCGCGAGCACCACCGCGACGGCCTCGCCGAGCGGCAGCCCGAGGAGCACCAGGGCGGCGCCGACCACGAAGCTCAGGTAACTGACGTTGGGCGCGGCCCAGACGGCGAAGAGCTCGGCGGGACGGCCGTGCCGCTCGCCGTCCGGCACCTGGTCGATGCCGCGGGTCTCGACCTGGCCCGCGCGATCGCGCCCGGCGCCTTCACGAGCGGTGGGGGTGTGCGCCATGGGGGTGGCTTCCTTCACTGGGAGGGGAAGACGGCGGTGTCTCCGATGCCGCCGCACCCGCTGGGGGTGCGGGCGCGGCGGCGGAACCAGGCTTATTGGTCACAGCACCAATAGTCTGTTGGTGCGACATCCAATAGGCTGCTCGCCATGACGTCAAGCCCCGGCCCCCGCCCCGCCTCCGCCGCTCCGCGCACCCCGCGCACCCGCAAGGCCCCCGCCGAACGACGGGCCGAGATCCTGGACACCGCGGCCGGCCTGGCCCTCACCGAGGGCCTCGAACGCGTCACCATGCAGCTGGTCGCCGACCGCCTCGGCGTGCGCCCGGGCCTGATCAGCCACTACTTCCCCGCGATCGAGACCCTGCTCTGCGAGGCCTTCACCCACGCCGCCACCCGCGAACGCACCGCCCTGCTCCCACCCGCCGAAGCCGACCTGCCGCCCCTGCGCCGCATGGCCCTCTTCCTCGACCGCGTCAGCAGCCCGGCCTTCACCGACCTCGACCGCCTGTGGCTCAACGCCCGCCACCTCTCCCGCTACCGCCCCGCCCTCCGCGAAGCCGTCGCCGCCCAGGAGGCCCGCACCCGCACCGAACTCACCCAGCTCATCCAGGACGGCGTCACCGCAGGCGAGTTCACCACCGACGACCCCGAAGCCGCCTGCCTCCTCCTCCTGGTGGTCATCGACGGCCTCGGCTCCTACGCCAACGACACCACCGACTACACCCACCCCACCCTCGCCACCCTCCCCCGCACCACCGCCGAACACTACCTCGGCCTCCCCCGCGGCACCCTCACCCCCTGACACCACCCGCGACGGCCCCGAACGGGAATCCCCGGGCGCCACGAGACAGCGGCCGCTGTCCGCACTGTCCTTGACGGGGTGTGTAATGGCGCCCGACCCGCTGCGCCCCGGAGGTACCGATGGCCCGCCTGCACATACGCCACGGACTCGACCCCGACGAGCCGGAACTGCCCGTCGCCGTCCTCGTCGTCGATCCCGAACGCACTCCCGGGGAGCGCGCCGTGGCCCAACTCGGCACCCACTGCCACGAGGTGCACGGCTGGGCCTGCCTCTCGCAGACCGACGGCTGGGTCGAGCACGCACGCGACGGCGGCGACCTGACGATCGCCGTCGCCGTGTACCCGGCCACCCTGCTGGCAGTGGGCGTAGACCCCGCAAACTTCACCGACCGCTCGACCGTCGACTCGGACGCCGTGGTCGTCCTGCGCGCGCAGACCTCAACCGCTCCCGACGCCTCCGTACGACTCTCCGAGGGAACCGCCGTCTTCACCGGCAGCCCGGACGTCCCCCTGGACGAATTGATCGCCACCTACGACGACTGGCCGATGGTCCTCGCGCCCGCGCCCGCATGACCCGCCGACGAACCGCCCGATGCGGCCCACTGTCCGCGCGGCCGTAGGATGCCCACGGCGTCGATCTGATGGGTGCTCACCATGCCTGCTCGCGCGACGAATCACCCGACCACGGGGCCGCACCGTGCCGTGGGCACGCCTGCTCCAGCACAAGGGTCTGAGCCAGTGTCAGCAGTGCCGCCACCCGGTGAGCCGCCGGTCGTCCGTGCCGAGGTCGTCGTCACCGGCGAGGTTGCCGAGGCCATCACGGCCTTGGCCAAGCTCCTCGGTCGAACCCCCGAGGAGCTCGCGATCGAGCACGCTGCCGGAATCTTCCCGATCCCCGACGGACCGAACAACCTGGACTGGGGCCTGTTCGACAGCGGCGAGCTCGCACCTAAGAGGCGCGCCACTCCGCAGCAGACCTGATGCTGCCGTAGGAGTGCCACGCGATCGGCCTCACCGATGCGACGAACCCTGGCCTGTCCGCCCGCGTTCAGCGCCGGAACAGCCCGCGCAGTCCCCGAGGCCTGGGCTTCTCGCCCTCCGACGCGGCGAGCCGGGTGGCGGCATGGACGGGGGTGGACTCCTCCAGGATCCGCTCGACCGCCGCGATGAAGGCCTCCGGGTCGGCGGCGGGGCCCGGACCGAGGTTGAGGTGGCTGCCGTCGGCGGTCCATTCGCCGAGGACCGTGTACGGCTGACGGTCGATCGGGCTGACGCCGTGTTCGAGGGTCAGGTAGCGGCACTGCTCGGCCTCGCCGACCTGGACCACCGCCACCAGGTGCGCCTCGGACGGCGCCACCGCCGGCGGCAGGACGACGACCAGGGCCCGGTAGCCGTCACGCCGGACCAGCTCGGCGGACAGACCGTCGGCGGGCAGGCGCTCCTCCTCCGGGAGCCTCTCGCCGTACCCGTCCCAGAGCTGCGTGAGCCCCCCGGTGAATCCGGCGTCCGGCTCGTGGTCCAGCATCTGCGGCCCGAGGTCCCGTGCCAGCCCCGCCAACAGCCGGTGTGCGTAACGGTAGTGATGGGCCCTCGGCCCGGCCCCGTCGATCGTCGTCATGTCGATCATCATGGCCGCCCCGCCCGAACAGCGAGTGAACTGCCGGATGACGGTTCGCAGGCGCAGCACGGTACAGGGGTCCGAGTGGGGATTCCGGAGCTCCACAATCCCTTCGCGCACTCTCTCGGCCTGGGGCTAGAGTGCCCGCCATACGACACCGCCCTTCGGGGCGACGGGGGAGGAATTCCACACCATGGCAAGGCATTTGAGACGTCTGCGGGCCCTGCGCCCCATGAGCGTCGTCACCGCTGCGGCGATCGGACTGGCGGGAGTGGTCCTGTCCGCGACGGGTGCGGCGGCCGCACCGCCCATCGGCCAGGTACCGCAGGTCTCGCTGGCCTACACGGACGAGCGCACGCCGACGACGAGTTACCCGCAGCCGACCGGCGAACTGCCGCTGGGCAGTTGGCTCGACGAGGCGGGCACCGCCCACAAGTCGCGCGCCTACGCCTCGTTCGACCTGGCGGGCTACGCCGACAAGGACGCCAAGAAGCGGGTGGTCTCCGCCTGGCTCATCTTCGGCGAGACCTCGGCCACCAGCTACGTCCCGCGCAGCATCGAGGTCTGGCAGACGGCGACGTCGGCCAACCCCGTCACCTGGCGCCGGGCACCCGCCGAGCGCAAGCTGCTGGGCACCGTGACCACCAGCGCCGGCGGCCCCGCCGCCTACATGCGCCTGGACCTGACGGCGGCGGCCGCGGCCGCCGCGACCACGGACGGCCACACGCTCTCGCTGGAGCTGCGGCTGCCCGAGGCCGACGAGTCGAACAGCGCACTGGGGCGTCACCTGAACACCCGGATGTTCTTCTACGCCACGGCCAACACCAAGCCGGGAGCTCCCACCGAGCTCTACACCCAGGACCGCGCGTGCGCGACCACGACGCCGCACCCGTTCATCCCGACCCTGACCCCGTCGCTGACCGCGATGCTGCACGACCCGGACCCGTCCGACGAGTACCTCACCGGTCACTTCGCGATCTGGCCGACGGACAGCCCCGAGCAGCGCACCGAGTTCACGGGCACGAACATGCTCAGGGAGTACGGGCGGAGCGCCTCCGTCCCGGCCGGGCTGCTCGCTGACGGGGGCACGTACAGCTGGCAGGTCCAGGGCGGTGACGGCACGGACCGGTCCGCCTGGTCCAAGCCCTGCACCTTCCGCGTCGACACCAGCCTGCCCACCGCCGCGCCCGTGCTGACCTCCACGAACTACCCGGCCGGCCAGACCGTGCCCGGCGGGGTCCCCGGCGAGTTCACGCTCAAGGCCAACTCGGTCGCCGACGTGGCGGGTTACCAGTACAGCTGGAGCCAGGACTTCCCGGTCAACGGCTGGTGGGACGGACCGAACGGCGTGCCGGTGTACACCGACCCGTTCTCGCTGCCGGGCACCGTCCGGGCCTCCCGGCTCGGCGGGGCGGCGACGCTCTCGCTGACGCCGCCGCGCAGCGGGCCGAACGTGCTCTACGTCCGCAGCGTGGACCGGGCGTTCAACCCGTCGCCGGCCACCAGCTACTGGTTCTACGTCCCGGACACCGCCCCCGTCGTGACCGGTCTGCCCGACCCGGTGCTGCTCGGGACGCCCTTCACCCTGCACCTGGCGCCGAACGCGAGCCTCGCCACGGCCGACAGCTACACCGTCCAGCTCAACTACGAGACGCCGTTCACCGTCCCGGCGGCCAGTGACGGCACCGCCTCGGTGCCCTTCACCCTCGACCGCGAGGGAGGCAACGTGATCACGGTCCGCAGCCACAGCCCGAACGGCTGGGTCAGCTCCGAGTCCCGGGTCTTCGCCCACGTGGACACCAGCCCGACCGTCACCTCCGAGGTCTATCCGGAGTACACCGGCGAGGAGGCGGCCACCGGCGGCGTCGGGGTCGCCGGAGTCTTCACGTTCGCCCCGAAGGTCCAGAACACCGCGTCCTACACCTACTCCTTCGACTGGGGCACCACGACGACCGTCCCCGCGGAGGCCGACGGGACCGCGCAGGTCTCCTGGACCCCTGACACGAACGGGGTGCACACCCTCACCGTGTACGCGAAGGACCGGAGCGGGAAGACCTACCAGACCCGCTACTACGAATTCAACGTGAGCTGACGCTCCGACGGTGGCCAGGGAGGGGGCACGCCACCACGGCGTGCCCCCTCCGGCCGTTGGCGGGGCGGCGGAGAGCTCGTCGCGGCTCGCCGGTGCCCTGCTTGGATGGGGGCTCCCCTGGACTTCGAGAGGTGAACGGGCTTGCTGATGAGCCGTGAAGAAGCGGTCACGCTGGTGCGGAAGGTCATGGACGTCGAGTACGACGAGCGCGAGATGGATCGCGTGCTGGAACGGCTCGACCGGGCGCTCGGCTGTCCGACCGGCCACGTCGCCGGTCTGGTCTTCTGGCCCGAGGACGGGCAGGTGCGGAGCGCCTCCGAGGTGGTCGACCGGGCTCTGGCGTACCGGCCGATCGCCCTGTGACCGCCCCCGGGCCGCCCGTGCTCCGCTCCTGACGTTCCGTCGACGCGGTCCGGGGCGGAGGCCGTGGCTGCTGCCGTGGATCTCCGGTGTGCCGTAGGGTCGGCCAATGGCGAAGTACTTCGACGTGCACCCAGAGTCCCCCCAGCCCCGCACCATCAACACGGTGGCGGACAGCCTCCGCTCGGGCGCCCTCATCGCGTACCCGACCGACTCCTGTTTCGCCCTCGGCTGCCAGCTCGGCAACCACGAGGGGTTGGAGCGGATCCGGACGATCCGGCGGCTGGACGACCGGCACCACTTCACCCTGGTGTGCGAGGACTTCGCGCAGCTGGGGCAGTTCGTGCAGCTCGACAACAACGTGTTCCGCGCCGTCAAGGCGGCGACCCCCGGGAGCTACACCTTCATCCTCCCGGCCACCAAGGAGGTGCCGCGCCGCCTCCTCCACCCCAAGAAGAAGACCGTCGGCGTCCGCATCCCCGACCACGCCGTCACCCGCGCCCTGCTCGCCGAGCTCGGCGAACCGCTGGTCTCCAGCACCCTGATCCTCCCCGGTGACGAGGAGCCGATGACGCAGGGGTGGGAGATCAAGGAGCGGCTCGACCACGTCCTGGACGCCGTGCTGGACTCCGGTGACTGCGGCACCGAGCCGACCACCGTCATCGACTTCTCCGACGGCGAGGCGAACATCGTCCGCCGCGGGGCCGGTGACACCTCCCGCTTCGAGTAGTGCCGCAGGAGCCGGTCAACGAACCCGTACGGGCAGGGACTTGAGCCCGTTCTGGAAGTTGGAGACCAGCCGGACGGGCTCCCCCGCCGGCTCCAGCTCCGGCAGGCCCGTGACCACCTCCCGCACCATCGCCCGCATCTGCACCCGCGCCAGCTGCGCACCGAGGCAGAAGTGCGGACCGTCACCGAAGCTCACGTGCTCGTGGCCCGACCTCCCGGGGCCAAACCGCCCAGGGTCGAAGCGGTCGGGGTCCGCGAAGACGGCCGGGTCACGGTTGGCGGCGGCGTGGTAGACGACCACCTTGTCGCCACGCCGCAGCCGCTGCCCGCCCAGTTCGACGTCGTGGGTGACGGTGCGCCGGAAGTCGATCACCGGAGGCCAGTACCGCAGCATCTCCTCCACCACGGCGGGCGTGCGCGAGGGATCGGCCCGTAGGCGCCGGTACTCCTCGGGGTGGGCGAGCAGGGTGTGCAGGCCACCGGGCACGCCGTTGCGCAGCGTCTCGTTGCCGGCCACCGCGAAGAGGAAGAAGGTCGTCTCGAACTCCTGCTCCGTCAGCCCGCCGTCGACCATCCGGGCCAGCACGCTGCCGGGAGCCGGCCGCCGGGCCAGGCCGTGCGCGTACGCGAACATGTCGGCCAGCGCCGCCCGGGAGCGCGGGTTGACGGGCCGTCCGTCCGGCCGGACCAGGTCCTCCGGGCGCGGACGGACGGCGACCGCCGCGCGCCCCAGTGCGCTCAGACCTGACGTATCCGCAGCCGCTTCGGCATGGTCGGAGTCCTGGTAACCGATCACCCGGTCGGCCCAGCCCGCGAGCAGCCTCCGGTCCTGGTCGGGCACCCCCATGATCCGGGCCAGGGTCCAGACCGGCAGGTCGGCCGCCAGGCGGACGAGGTCGAGGGGGCCCGCGGCGAGCAGCGGCCGGGCGGCGCGCACGAGCGCCGCGGCCCGCTCCTCGATCCCCGCCGTCAACTCCCGTACCGCGCGCGGGGTGAAGGCGGCGGCGACGATGCGGCGCAGCCGCACGTGGTCGGGCGGGTCCTGGTTGAGCATCATCGTGCGGGCGAAGGCCAGCTCGGCGGCGGTGTCGGGGTCGCGGATCTGGGTGGCGCCGAGGTGCGAGGAGTAGGTCGCGGGGGTGCGCAGGACGTGCCGGACGTCGGCGTGCCGCAGCACCGCCCAGTAGCCGGGCCCGGCCGGCCAGTCGCCCACCGCGGGCTCCTCGACCCATCGGACCGGGGTGGCCGACCGGAGCTCCCGCAGGAGCGGGTACGGCACTCCTTCGGCGTAGGTGGCGGGGAGGAAGATCCGGTTCACCTGTTCCTGGTCCAGGGGCACGGGGCCTGACGCTACGGCAGATCCGCCGTTTGGTGAAGCACGTCACGGCTTTGCCCCGTCCCCAAGGCGGGCCCGGACGTGTAGGTTCCTGCCTCCAAGGGACTCTCCGCGGATCACCCCGCCGGAGTGCGCCCGTCGACTGCTGCGCCCGCGTCGAACACCGTCGAACACCTTGTGCACCAACCCCCTTTCAGCGGCTCCATCCGACGAGAGAGATCACGAGAGATGTCTGCAGACGACTCCGCGCACCACCCTCCCCAGACCATCGGCGTGGTAGCCGAGTCGATCTCCGGGGAGACCCGGGTCGCGGCGACCCCGTCCACGGTGCGCGGCCTGCTCGCGCTCGGCTACCAGGTCGTCGTCGAGTCCGGCGCCGGCACGTCCTCCGGGTTCAGCGACGAGGCCTTCACCGAGGCCGGTGCGGCGGTCGGCGACGCCTGGGCGGCCGAGGTCGTGCTGAAGGTGAACGCCCCCTCCGCCGACGAGATCGCCCGCCTGAAGAAGGGGACCACGCTGGTCGGCATGCTGGCGCCCGCCCAGCGGCCGGAGCTGCTGGAGGCGCTGGCGGAGCGTCAGGTCACCGCGCTGGCGCTGGAGGCGGTGCCGCGGATCTCCCGGGCGCAGTCGATGGACGTGCTCAGTTCGATGGCGAACATCGCCGGGTACCGGGCGGTGATCGAGGCCGCGCACGTCTTCGGGCGCTTCTTCACCGGGCAGGTGACGGCGGCGGGCAAGGTGCCGCCGGCCAAGGTGCTGGTGGCGGGCGCGGGCGTGGCCGGGCTGGCCGCGATCGGTGCCGCCTCCAGTCTGGGCGCGATCGTCCGGGCGACCGACCCGCGGCCGGAGGTGGCCGACCAGGTGAAGTCGCTGGGCGGCGAGTACCTGCCCGTGGAGGTCGCCCAGGAGGCCAGCACCGACGGGTACGCCAAGGCGACCTCGGCCGACTACGACCGGGCGGCGGCCGAGCTGTACCACGCGCAGGCACGGGACGTGGACATCGTGGTGACCACCGCGCTGATCCCCGGCCGCCCGGCGCCGCGGCTGCTGACGGCCCGTGACGTGGCGGCGATGAAGCCGGGCAGCGTCATCGTGGACATGGCCGCCTCGCAGGGCGGCAACGTCGAGGGCACGGTGGCCGGCCGCACGGTGGTGACCGAGAACGGCGTCACGATCATCGGCTACACCGACCTGGCCTCGCGCCTGCCCGCGCAGGCCTCGCAGCTGTTCGGCACCAACCTGGTCAACCTGCTGAAGCTGCTGACCCCCGGCAAGGACGGCCACCTGACGGTCGACTTCGAGGACGTGGTGCAGCGGGCCGTCACCGTGGTCCGCGAGGGCGAGATCACCTGGCCGCCGCCCCCCGTCTCGGTCTCGGCCGCACCGGCCGCGCAGGCCAAGCCCGCGCCGGTCGCCGTCGCGGAGCCGAAGGCGTCGAAGCTGACCCCGGCGGTGCGCTTCGGGCTGATCGGCCTCGGGATGCTCGCGGTGTTCGCCCTGGTGGCCTTCGCGCCGGCCCAACTGGGCCGGAACTTCACGGTGTTCTCGCTCGCCGTGGTGATCGGCTACTACGTCATCGGCAAGGTGCACCACGCGCTGCACACCCCGCTGATGTCGGTGACCAACGCGATCTCCGGGATCGTGGTGGTCGGCGCCCTGCTCCAGGTCGGGCACGAGAGCGTGCTGGTCACCGTGCTCTCGGCGGTGGCGATCCTGCTCACCAGCATCAACGTCTTCGGCGGTTTCGCCGTCACCCGTCGCATGCTCGGCATGTTCTCCTCCTCCCCCGAAAGGCGTTGAGCCCGATGACCTCCTTGACGGCCGCGAACGCCGCGGACCTGGTCGCCGCCCTGCTGTTCATCCTCAGCCTGGCGGGGCTCTCGCAGCACCGCACCGCCCGCGCGGGTGTCGCGTACGGCATCGCCGGCATGGCCCTCGCCCTCGCCGCCACCGTGATCGTCGCCTCCCGTTCGATCAACGCCGGGGCCGTGACCCTGATCGTGGTCGCGATGGCGGTCGGCGGGGCGATCGGCCTCTGGCGGGCCAAGCGGGTCGAGATGACCGAGATGCCCGAACTCATCGCCGTGCTGCACAGCTTCGTCGGTCTGGCCGCGGTACTGGTCGGCTGGAACAGCTACCTCGAGGTGGAGGCGCACGGCGCCGCGCAGACCGCGGTCGGCGCGGACCTGCTGGGCATCCACCACGCCGAGGTGTTCATCGGCATCTTCATCGGCGCGGTCACCTTCACCGGCTCGATCGTCGCCTTCCTCAAGCTCTCCGCCCGGATCAACTCCCGCCCGCTGATGCTGCCGGGCAAGAACGCACTCAACCTCGGCGCGCTCGGCGCCTTCGTCGGCCTCACGGTCTGGTTCACCGTCAGCCCGGGCCTGGGCCTGATGATCGCGGTCACCGTGCTGGCGCTGGCGCTCGGCTGGCACCTGGTGGCCTCGATCGGCGGCGGCGACATGCCGGTCGTCGTCTCGATGCTCAACAGCTACTCGGGCTGGGCGGCCGCGGCGGCGGGCTTCCTGCTGGACAACAACCTGCTGATCGTGACCGGGGCACTGGTCGGCTCCTCCGGTGCCTACCTCTCCTACATCATGTGCAAGGCGATGAACCGCTCCTTCGTCTCCGTCATCGCGGGCGGCTTCGGCGTCGAGGCACCGGCCTCCGGCGGCGGCGAGGAGGAGGGCGAGCACCGCGAGGTGCAGGCCGCCGAGGCGGCCGAACTCCTGGCCGAGGCACGGTCGGTGATCATCACCCCCGGCTACGGCATGGCCGTCGCCCAGGCCCAGCACCCCGTCGCCGAGCTGACCCGCCGGCTGCGCGAGCGCGGCGTCGAGGTCCGCTTCGGCGTCCACCCCGTGGCGGGCCGGCTGCCCGGGCACATGAACGTGCTGCTGGCCGAGGCCAAGGTGCCGTACGACATCGTCCTGGAGATGGACGAGATCAACGACGACTTCGCGGACACGGACGTGGTCCTGGTCATCGGGGCCAACGACACCGTCAACCCGGCCGCCGAGGAGGACCCGACCAGCCCGATCGCCGGCATGCCGGTGCTCAAGGTCTGGGAGGCGGGCCAGGTCATCGTCTTCAAGCGCTCGATGGCCTCCGGCTACGCGGGCGTGCAGAACCCGCTGTTCTTCCGCGAGAACAGCAGCATGCTCTTCGGCGACGCCAAGCAGAGCGTCGACCAGATCCTGGTCGCCCTGGACGCCCTCACCCCGGCCGGCGCCGGCCGCTGACCCGGAGCCTGCGACCGCCTGACGGTCCGTCGCGAACACCATCGCCGCCCCTGGCGGGCCCCGGACGGGGTCCCGCCAGGGGCGGCGGTGTACTTCCGGGGCTCCGTCACACGCAGCCGTGGTGCAGCCGGACGTCGGTGAGGATGTCGTCCCCGGTCAGCAGCAGGAGCGCCAGGCACAGCAGCGTCAGCAAGACCGTGACCGTGGACAGCACCACCAGCACCGTCTGCCTCCAGCACAGGTACGCCACCCGTGCCTGGAGCACCGCCGCGACGAGGGTCAGCAGCGGCGCGACGACCATCAGCACCCACACCCAGTCGGGCACCGCCGCGATGTCCAGGCAGCGGTTCCACCGCACGTCGCTGTAGGTGTCGCTCGCGCGCAGCCCGGCGTACGCCGCCGAGACGGCCAGCAGCACCGTCGCACCGAACCAGGCCCACCCCCTGATCCCGTGCCGCCCCGCCCGATCCTCGTCCCACCCCAGGTCATCCGTCACGGCGGGGTGGACGCGCCGTCCGGCGCAGGTGGTTCCAGTCCGTTCACATCCCGGCCCACTTTCCTTCGATACAGAGTCATATCCTCCATTCGGGCTGATAATTGAAGGCAGAGAAGGTCTGGGTGGTGTAGAATCAGAAGCACAGCAGGCGATCCGGGGGAACCGGCATCGAGGTGATGCCAACGGACGCCGCTGGCCCTTGGGGGACGACATGACCTACAACCTCGCCACCGCTCAGGCCACCATCGACATGCGCCTGCAGGAGGCCCGCAGCTTCCGCCTCGCCCGCGCGCTCAAGCTCCGTGAACGCGCCAAGCGCACCAACGAGCGCGCCCGTCAGGCTCTGACCAGCGTCGACGCATGAGCACCCCGATCCACGACGGGCCGTCACCAGCACCACGGTGACGGCCCGTCCGCCGTTTCCGGCACCCCGCGGATCCTCAGGCGGACAGCCGCTCGGTGTCGGCCCCGAAGGGGAGGAAGACGGTACGGCCGGCCAGTAGCCAGACACCGTCGACCCGGCGGAAGACGTCCTCGTAGTGCCCGACGTTCACCGGCACCCGGGGCTCGATCATCCCCCCTGCGTAGCCGTCGACCCGGTACGTCGTCAGGTAGGAGACGGCGCGCGCCGTGCCGCCGGCCTCCACCGTGACCAGCAGGTTGGTCATCAGACGGCGCGACAGCCGGTCCGCCGGGCGGGAGCCGAAGTAGCGCCGCAGCGCCTCGCGCCCCTCGATCCGCCGTTCCCCGTGGGGCCAGTGCCAGAAACCGTCCGGCGTGAAGAGCTCCGCCACCGAGCCGGGGTCACCGAGGTCGAGGCGGTGGATGAAGTCCACGATGAGGCGCTCGCAGGCGCGTTCGGCCAGCATGCGCTCGACCGGGGAGATGATCTCGTCGTCCATGGCCCTTTCTACCAGCGCCCGCCCGACGCGACGCAAGCGGTTTCCGGCCCCGTCGCGATCACCCGAAAACAGTTCGGTTAGGCTAACCTAACTGCTGCGCCCGACCAGATCACCGGCCCGCCCCGGCCTGCCCGTGCGCCGAAGCACCACCACCGGGAGAGGGACAGCGGCATGGCCGAGGACATACGTGAACTGGACGGCAGGATCGCCCTGGTGACGGGAGCCGCCCGCGGCATCGGCGCGGCCGTCGCCCGGGCGCTCGCCGACCGGGGGGCCCGGGTGGTGGCCACCGACATCAACACCCCGCACGACGACGTGACCTACCTGGACGTCACCGACGGCGCCGCCGTCGAGGCGATGGTCGACCGGATCGAGCGCGAGACCGGGCCGATCTCCATCCTGGTGAACGTGGCCGGCATCCTGCGGCCCGCCCCGGTGCTCGAACTCACCGACCAGGACTGGGCGGAGACCTTCGCGGTCAACACCACCGGCGTCTTCCACACCTGCCGGGCCGTCGGCCGCCGGATGGCCGCCCGCGGCTCCGGCTCGGTGGTCACCGTCGGCTCCAACGCCGCCGGGGTGCCCCGCACCCGGATGGCCGCGTACGCGGCCTCCAAGGCCGCCGCCGCGATGTTCACCAAGGTCCTCGGGCTGGAGCTGGCCCGGGACGGAGTGCGGTGCAACCTGGTCTCCCCCGGCTCCACCTACACCGAGATGCAGCGCCAGTTCTGGACCGACGAGCAGAGCGAGCGCCGCGTGCTCGACGGCGACCCGGACAACTACCGGGTCGGCATCCCGCTGGGCCGGATCGGCGCCGCCGAGGACGTCGCGGAGGCCGTCGCCTTCCTGGTCAGCGACCGCGCCCGGCAGATCACCATGCACGACCTGTACGTCGACGGCGGCGCCACGCTCCGGGCCTGACACGGCGTCACCCCACCGCACGCCCCACCGCACGCCCCGCCCCATCCTCCCCATCCCGGCGCCCGAAGCCACGCCGGACGAAGAACGGAGCAGCATGACCACGGCCTACCAGGCCCCCGCCGGCACCCACGCCGACACCCCGGCCGCCTCACCGAGCAGCCTGCTGGCCGCCTACCGCCCGGGCCCCGACCAGGCCTTCCTGGCCGGCCCGCACTCCACCCTGCTGGCCCGGGGCGCGCTGCGCCACGTCACCGACCCGGCGCGGGCCGCCGAGGCGCTGGAGGAGGCCCGCCGCACGGTGGGCGGGACCCCGCTGCTGGTCGGCGCCATCCCCTTCGCCCCCGGCCGTCCGGCCCGCCTGTTCGTACCCGCCGAGGTGCACCGGGGCGGCCCGGCCGCCGAGGATCCGGCCTTCCTGCTGCCTGCCCGCCGCGCTGCCGCCGCGAGCGGCCGCGACTGGGCCCAACGCCCAGTCCCCGCGGGACCGTTGTACGCGGAGGCGGTGGCCGAGGCGGTGCGCCGGATGCGGGCCGGGACCGGCCCGTCCAAGGTGGTGCTGGCCCGCACGCTGGAGCTGACGGCGCCCGGCGGGGCCGATCTGCCGGCGATGCTGGCCCGGCTGATCCACCGCGATCCCGGCGGCCACACCTTCGCCGTCCCGGCCGGGGGCGCCGCGACCCTGGTCGGCGCCAGCCCGGAGCTGCTGGTCTCCCGCCGGGGCCGCACCGTGGTCTCCAACCCGCTGGCCGGCTCCGCCGCCCGCAGCGCCGATCTCGCCGAGGACATCCGCCGGGCCGCCGCGCTGCTGGACTCGCCGAAGGACCTGGCCGAGCACGCCTTCGTCACCGATGCCATCCGCCGGGTGCTGGAGCCGTACTGCGAGGAGCTGACCATCCCCCAACGGCCCACCCTGGTACGGACGGCCGCGATGTGGCACCTGTCCACCACCATCACCGCCACCCTGCGCGACCCCTCCGTCTCGGCCCTGGAGCTGGCGCTCGCGCTCCACCCCACCCCGGCGATCTGCGGCACCCCGACCGACCGGGCCCGGGAGCTGATCGCCGAGCTGGAGCCCTTCGACCGGGGTCTGTACACCGGCGCGGTCGGCTGGGGGGACGCGGACGGGGACGGCGAGTGGGTGGTGACCCTGCGCTGCGCCGAGGCGGAGGGCGACGGGCTGCGCCTGTACGCGGGCGCCGGCGTGGTGGAGGCCTCCGACCCGGAGGCCGAACTCGCCGAGACCACCGCCAAGTTCGGCACCTTCCTGCACGCGGTCGGCCTGGAGGACACCAAGTGACGCACACCGACGAGCCCGAGGCGCCCGAGGGGCGCGACCTCCTCGGCTCCTGGCCCGCCGAGACCGCCGCCCGCTACCGCGCGGCCGGCTACTGGACCGGCGAGCGGCTGGACGAGATGATCCGCCGCCACGCCACCGCCCGCCCGGGCCGGATCGCGGTCACGGACGGCGAACGCCACTGGAGCTACGCGGAGCTGGACCGCCGGGCGGACGTCGTCGCCACCGGTCTGCTGGCCCGCGGCTTCCGACCGGGTGACCGGGTGGTGCTGCAACTCCCCAACACCGCCGAGTTCTTCGAGGTCTTCTTCGGCCTGCTGCGGGCCGGGGTGGTCCCGGTGATGGCGCTGCCCGCACACCGCCGCGCCGAGCTCACGTACTTCTGCGAGTTCGCCGGGGCCAGGGCCCTCTTCGTGCCGGAACGTCACGCCGGCTACGACCACCGGCAGTTGGCCTCCGAAGTGCTGGCCGCGCTGGCCGAGCCGATCGAGGTCTTCGTCGTCGGCGAGCCCGGGCCGCACCTCCCGCTGGACGAACTGCGCGCCGCGGAGCCGCAGCGGGTGGCGGAGTCGCCCGCCACCACCGAGCTCGCCTTCCTCCAGCTCTCCGGCGGCTCCACCGGCCTGCCCAAGCTGATCCCCCGGGCCCACGACGACTACCTCTACAGCGTCCGCGAGTCGGCCCGGATCTGCGGGTTGAGCCCGTCCTCCGTCTACCTCTGCGCGCTGCCCGCCGCCCACAACTTCCCGCTCAGCTCCCCGGGTTCGCTCGGCACCTTCTTCGCCGGCGGCCGGGTGGTGCTCGCCCCGGACCCGAGCCCGGGCACCGCGCTGGCGCTGATCGCCCGCGAGCGGGTCACCCTCACCGGCGTGGTGCCGCCGGTCGCGCTGGCCTGGGCGGACGCGGCCCCGCACGCCGGGCACGACCTCTCCAGTCTGGAGCTGCTCCAGGTCGGCGGGGCCAAGCTCAGCGAGGAGGCCGCCCGCCGCCTCGGCCCGGCCCTCGGCTGCCGGCTCCAGCAGGTCTTCGGCATGGCCGAGGGGCTGGTCAACTACACCCGCCCCGAGGACGAGGAGCTCACCGTCCTCACCACCCAGGGCCGCCCGATCAGCGACCAGGACGACGAGGTGCGGATCGTCGACGACCAGGACCGCGACCTGCCGGACGGCGCCACCGGCCACCTGCTCACCCGCGGCCCGTACACCATCCGCGGCTACTGGCGGGCGCCCGAGCACAACGCCCGCTCGTTCACCCCCGACGGCTTCTACCGCACGGGGGACCTGGTCCGCCGCACGCCCACCGGCCACCTGGTGGTCGAGGGCCGCGCCAAGGACCAGATCAACCGGGGCGGCGAGAAGGTCGCCGCCGAGGAGGTGGAGAACGTGCTGCTCGGCCACCCCGCGGTGCACGACGCCTCGGTGGTCGCGGTGCCCGACCCGTACCTGGGCGAGCGGACCCTGGCGTACGTGATCCTGCGTCAGGACGCCGAGCCGCCGCGCGCCGCCCAGCTGCGCGCCTTCGTCCGGGCGGCCGGCCTGGCCGACTACAAGGTGCCGGACCGGATCGAGTTCGTCGACACCTTCCCGCAGACCGGGATCGGCAAGGTCAGCAAGAAGGACCTGCGCTCCACCGCCGCCCAGTAGGCTCCGGCCGACGCTCCTCAGCTAAGGACCCCCTCCGCCATGGCACTTCCCACCATCGCCCCCTACCCGCTGCCGGAGCAGCGGGACGTCCCGGCACCCCGGGTGCCCTGGGCCGTCGACCCGGCGCGGGCCGCCGTCCTGGTCCACGACCTCCAGCACCACTTCCTCTCCCGTTTCGCCCCCGGGGCCGAGCCGCTCGCCCCGGCCCTGGCCAACACCGCCCGGCTGCTCGGCCTGGCCCGGGCGGCCGGGGTGCCGGTGATCCACTCGCACCAGCGCGGCGGACAGAGCCGCGAGGAGCGCGGACTGCAGTACGACTTCTGGGGCCCCGGCATGCCGGACGACCCGGCCTCGCTCGCCTCTCCCGAGGCCGTGGCACCGCGGCCCGGCGACGGGCACGTGACCAAGTGGAAGTACAGCGCCTTCGCCCGGACCGACCTGGCCGGGCAGCTGGCCGCCGCCGGGCGCGACCAGCTGGTGATCGTCGGCGTCTACGCCCACATCGGCGTCCAGATGACCGCCGCCGACGCCTGGAGCCACGACCTCCAGGCCTTCGTGGTGGCCGACGCCACCGCCGACTTCGACCGGGAGCGGCACCTGGGCGCGCTGGCCTGGATCGCCGACAAGTGCGGCGTGGTCACCACCACCGGGCGGCTCGCGGCGGCCCTGCGATGACCCTCGCCGCCCCGACCCGCCCGCTCCCCTCCCACGCCCGGCCGCGGCCCCGCCACGCCGTCCCGGCCGACGCCGGCCAGCTCTACGCCCTCTCCCGGCCCTTCATGCGCAGTGGCGAACTGCGCCCGCGCACCCCGCGCGAGTACCGGCTGACGGCGGCCCAGTTCCTCCTGCTGACCGACTCCGACGGCTCGACGGTGGACGGCTGCGCGGCGCTGCGGCCGCTCCCGCCCGAGCCCGGGC
>NZ_JBSGEL010000091.1:0-25830 GCF_053602875.1 Kitasatospora sp. NPDC004289
GCCGGGGTGCCGTCCCCGGCCGGGGCGGCGTGCCACCCGTCGTCGGCGGCCGAGGCGGAACCGGCCAGCGGGCCGAGCAGGGCTCCGGCCCCGGCGGCCGCGCCGAGGCCGAGCAGGGTGCGCCGCGAGACGTTTTCAGGCATGCGGAATGATCCTTCCCCCGTGGAAGCTGATGCCCGACACTCCACCACACCCCGCCGCGTCCGCGCACCACCGCGAGGCCGGCCCCGCACAAGTGGAACGGTGGCCTTCCGGTCAGGGCCGGTCGGTGAGGTAGCCGCCCATGGCGGTGAAGTACTCGAGGGCGGGCAGCTCCTGGCCGTCCGCGGTGCGGACCCGGGTCACGGCCAGGCCGTGCGCTCGTCCGGTGCGGGCGTCCGGCCCGGCGACGATCACCACGCCGTCGTCCTCGCGGTAGAAGATCCGGCCGGGGGTGCCCCCGTACCGCTGCTCGGAGACCCGGGCCGCGAGGATCTCCAGGCGCCGGCCCCGGTGGTGGGTGAAGGCGGCGGGGTAGGGCGCCGACTGGGCCCGGACCAGGCGGTCCAGCTCCTCGGCGCTCCAGCGCCAGTCGATCCGGATGTCCTCCTCGGCGCGCTTGTGGAAGAAGGTCGCCCGGGAGCGGTCCTGCGGGGTGAAGTCGGTGCGGCCGGAGGCGATTTCGGCCAGTCCGTCGACGGTGATCGGCCCGAAGAGCTCCAGGGTGCGGTGGAACAGGTCGGTGGTGGTGTCCCGCGGGCCGACCGGCACGGCCCGCTGGAGCACGATGTCCCCGGCGTCCAGGTGCTCGTCCATCAGGTGGGCCGTCACGCCGACCTCGGGCTCGCCGTTCAGCAGGGCCCAGATCAGCGGGGAGAAGCCCGCGTACGCGGGCAGCAGCGAGTCGTGCACGTTGAGCGTCCCGTGGCGCGGGAGCTGGAAGATCCGCGGCGGGATCAGCGTGCGCCAGTTGGTGGCCACGATGACGTCCGGGTCGGCCTCCTTCAGACGGGCGTAGAGCTCCTCGTCGTCGGGCCGGTTGCGGATCACCACCGGGACGCCGTGGGCCTCGGCGAGCTCGGCGACCGAGTCGCTCCAGATCTTCTCGTAGGCGTGCTCGCTGGCGGGGTGGGTGACCACCAGGACGACGTCGTGCTCGGACTCCAGGAGCGCTCGGAGGGTGCGGTGGCCCCAGGTCTGGTAGCCGAACATGACGACCCGCATGGAGGTTCCTCCTCGGAAGGGACGGTCGGATGCGATCAGTAAAGCAAGGCTTACCTAAGTTGTGCAACGAAGGCGAACTCCAGCCACGGAATGGCCAGTTGTCGACGGGTCAGTTCGGGGAGATCGCAGGCGGGCACTTGCACATTAACTTAGGCTTACCTAAGTTTGGCTCTGTTTCCGCCTCGAAGGGAAGACCGTGCACCGTTCCGCAAGACGCCTCCCGCACGCGGCCGCCGCCGCTCTCGCCGCCCTCACCCTGGCCGCCTGCGGGAGCGGCACCACGCCCGCCGCCGACACGGCCCCCAGCACGACCGCAGGCGCGGGCACGGGGTTCCCCGTCACCGTCCAGCACAAGTACGGGAGCACCGAGATCAAGGCCGCCCCCAAGCGGGTGGTCACCCTCGGCCTCTCCGACCAGGACGCGGTGCTCGCGCTCGGGGTCAAGCCGGTCGGCGCGGTGGACTGGTTCAAGGAGAGCCCGTACGGCAAGTGGCCGTGGGCCAAGGACCTGTGGGGCGGCACGGCTCCCCAGGTGGTCGGCGAGCGCGACGAGTACGCCATGGAGAAGATCGCCGGGCTGAAGCCCGACCTGATCATCGCCCAGTACTCGGGCATGAAGCAGGAGCAGTACGACACCCTGCGGAAGATCGCCCCGGTGGTCGCCCAGCCCAAGGAGCACCAGGACTACGCTGCGCCCTGGCAGGTGATGACCCGCCAGATCGGCAAGGCGCTCGGCAAGGAGGCCGAGGCCGAGCAGAAGATCACCGCGATCGGCGAGCGCTTCAAGGCCGTCAAGGCGCGGCACCCCGAGTGGGCGCAGCAGACGCTGGCCGTCGCCGACAGCTTCGAGGCGGGGAAGTACTCGGCCTTCACCCGGACCGATCCGAAGGCGATCTTCTTCAACGAGCTCGGCTTCAAGCTCAAGCCGGAGATCGACGCCCTGGCCAAGCCGGGCTGGAACGTCGCCGAGCTGAGCGCCGAGAAGCTCGACGTGCTCGACGCCGACCGCCTGGTCTGGGTCACCTCCAGCGCCGCGGCCAACGAGCGGATCAAGGGCGAGCCGCTCTACCGCAAGCTCAAGGTGCAGCAGGAGAAGCGCGACCTCTTCGTCCCCTACACCGACCCGGACGTGGGCGCGGCCTTCTCCTTCAACACCGTGCTCTCGATCCCCTACGCGATCGACCAGATCGAGCCGCTGCTCAGCCCCAAGCAGTAGCAGCCGCCCGGGCGCCGCCGCCCCCGGACGCACCGTCACCGGCCCATCCAGAGAGGCGTACCACCATGTCTGCTGCCGAGTCCGACCCGACGGCACCCGCCGGCCTGCCGATGACCGGCGGCCAGCACGGGATCTGGCTCGCCCAGCAGTACGAACCGGAGGGCACCGCCTTCCACGCCGCCTACTTCCTGGACCTGCACGGGGCCGTGGACCTGCCGCGGCTCGCCGCGGCAGCCCGCCGGGCGGTGGAGGAGGCTGAGTGCCTGCGGGTGCGGTTCGCCCCCGGCCCGGTCCAACTCCCGGACAGCGCGCGGGAGATGGCCGTGCCGGAGGTGGTCGACCTGCGGGGCGACGGTGACCCGTACGGGGCGGCGGAGGCGTGGATGGCGGCCGACCGGGTGCGGCCGATCGACCTGGCGGCCGGGCCGCTGCACCGGCACGCGCTGCTCCGGCTGGCCGACGGCGTGGTGCGCTGGTACCAGGTCTACCACCACATCGCGGTGGACGGCACCGGCGTCGCGCTGATCACCCGCCGGGCCGCCGCGCTCTACGACGACCCGTCGGCCCCGGTGTCCGACCCGGACTGGCGGCTGGCCCGACTCACCGACGCCGAGCGGGCCTACCTGGCCTCGCCCGCCCACGAGGCCGACCGCGCCTACTGGCGCGCCAAGCTGGCGGCCCGCCCGGAGCCGGCCCGCCTCGCCACGGCCCGCCGGTCCGCACCGGCCGACGGCGAGCCGGGGGGCTCGACCGCAGGCACCGGCGGACCGGGGGCCCGTCCGGGCGGGACGGACCTCACGGCGGACCAGGGCACTCAGGGCGGCACCGGAGTGGCGCAGGGCGGCACCGGGGCGGGGCAGGGCGGCCAGGGTGGCGCCGGCGGGCCGGGGGAGCAGGACGGCACCGGCCGGGTGACGCCCGGTCAGGGCGGTGGCGCCGGTTCGGCGGAGCGCCGGAGCGCCGGCTCGGCCTCCGCCGCCACCGCCCCGCGGGTGACCCGGCACGTGGAGCTCGGCGCCGAGCGGGTGGCGCGCCTGCGGGCGGCCGCGCGGGCCATGGGCGTGCGGACCTCCCGCCTGCTGGTGGCCGCCGTCGCGGCCTATCTGCACCGCAGCACGGGGGAGAACGACCTGCTGGTCGGCCTGCCCGTCGCCGCCCGGCCGGACGGCGGGCGGGCCGAGGTGCCCGGGATGCTCTCCAACATCCTGCCGCTGCGGCTCACCGTCCGCCCCGCCACCACCCTCGCCGAGCTGGTCGCCGAAGTGGCGGACGGCATCGCCGAGTTGCTGCCCCACAGCCGCCTGCGCGCCGAGGAGCTGGCCCGTGAGCTCGGCCTCGCCGAGGGCGTCGCCGCGCTCACCGGCCCCACCGTCAACGTCCTCCCGGTCGGCACCGGCCTCGGCTTCACCGGCCTCGCCCCGGAGTTCCGCCCGCTCTGGCTCGGCCCGGCCGCCGACCTCGCGATCACCTTCGGGGAGACCCTGGCGGGCGACGGCATCCGCCTCGACCTCGCCCTGGACGCCCCGGCCGACGCGACCGCGCAGGCCGAGCTGGCCGGTCACCAGCGACGCCTGCTGCGCGTCCTGGACGCCCTCACCGGCGACCCGGACCTGCCGGTGGCCCGGATCGAGCTGCTCTCCGCCGCCGAACTCACCGAACTGCTGGAGGAGTTCGGCGCCGACCCGGTGGACAGCCCGGAGCTCAGCTGGCCCGCGGCCTTCGAGCGCCAGGCCGCCCGCCGCCCGGACGCGACCGCCCTGGTCTGCGAGGACCAGCGGCTGAGCTACGCCGAACTCGACGCCGCCGCCAACCGCGTGGCCCATCTGCTGCTCGCCCGCGGCGTACGCCGGGAGGAGCCGGTCGGCCTCGCCCTGCCCCGCTCCGCCGAGCTGGTGGTGGCGCTGCTCGGGGTGCTCAAGGCCGGCGCGGCCTACCTCCCGCTGGACGCCGACCACCCGCGCGAGCGGATCGCGTACATGCTGGCCGACGCCGGGGCGCGCACCGTCCTCACCACCACCGCGCTCGCGCCGGAACTCCCCGCCGGCGTCGAGGCCCTGGACCTCGAGTCCCCCGAGGTCCGGGAGGCGCTGGCCTCGGCGCCGTCCACCTCCCCGGGCGTGGACATCGCCCTGGACGAGGCCGCCTACGTGATCTACACCTCCGGCTCCACCGGCCGTCCCAAGGGCGTCCTGGTCCCGCACGACGGCATCGGCAGTCTGATCGCCACCGCCACCGAGCGGATCGGCGTCACCGAGCACAGCCGAGTCGCCCAGTTCGCCTCGGTCGGCTTCGACGTGACGGTCTGGGACCTGGTGATGTCGCTCTGCGTCGGCGGACAGGTGGTCCTGGTGCCCGCCGAACGCCGGGTCGCCGGGCCCGCGTTGACGGAGTACCTGACCGAGCACGGGGTCACCCACATGATCCTGCCGCCCTCCCTGGTGGCCGCCCTGCCGCCGAAGTGCACCCTGCCCGAGGGCGCGGTGCTGGTGGTCGGCACCGAGGCGGTACCCCAGGAGCTGGTGGCCCGCTGGGCCGGCCGGCTGCGTGTGGTGGTCGCGTACGGACTGACCGAGGCGAGCGTCAACTCCACGCTCTGGCCGGCCACCTCCGGCTGGAGCGGGCCCGTCCCGATCGGCCGCCCGGACCCCAACACCCGCTGCCACGTGCTCGACCCGGCGCTGCGCCCCGTCGCGGTCGGCGTCGAGGGCGAGCTCTACGTCTCCGGGCGCGGCCTGGCCCGGGGCTATCTCGGCCGGTACGGGCTGACGGCCGAACGCTTCGTCGCCGACCCCTTCGGCGAGCCGGGCGGCCGGATGTACCGGACGGGGGACCGGGTCCGCTGGCGGGCCGACGGGAACCTGGAGTTCCTGGGACGGGCCGACGGCCAGGTGAAGATCCGCGGCCACCGGATCGAGCCCGGCGAGGTGGAGAGCGCCTTCATGGCCCGCCCCGGCATCGCCCAGGCCGCCGTGCTGGTCCGCGAGGACCACCGGGGCACCAAGCGGCTGGTGGCCTACCTGGTGGGCGGCCGGGACGCGGTGGCGGCGGCCCGCGCCGCGGTGGCGGGGGAGCTGCCCGAGCACCTGGTGCCGAGCGCCGTGGTGGTGCTGGACCGGCCGCTCCCGCTGACCCCCAACGGCAAGCTCGACCACCGGGCGCTGCCCGATCCGGACTGGACCGCGGGAGGCGGCGACGCCGGTTCGGCGCCGGGCAGCCCGCTGGAGGCCACGCTCGCGAGGCTGTTCGGCGAGGTGCTGGCGCTGCCCCGGGTCGGGGTGCACGAGAGCTTCTTCGAGCTGGGCGGCGACAGCATCGTGGCCATTCAGCTGGTCAACTCCGCCCGCGAGCACGGCATCGGGCTCACGCCCCGGCAGGTGTTCCGGCTGCGCACCGTCGCCGCGCTGGCCGCCGCGGCCACCCCCGTCGGGACCGGCTCCGCGGCCCCGGCGGTGGTGCTCGACCCGGAGGCGCTGCCGGTCTCCCCGCTCCAGGAGGGGTTCTTCTTCCACGCCGCACTGGACGGCGCCGCGCAGGACGGGTACCTCGTCCAGGAGGTGCTGGAGCTGGCCGGGGCGGTGGACGGCGAGCGGCTGCGCGGGGCGCTGCGCACCGTGCTGGAACGCCACCCGCTGCTGCGGGCCGGCTTCCGTCAGCTCCCGGACGGCCGGGTGGTGCAGCGGATCGAGCCGCTCGGCGAACTGCCGTGGCGCGTAATCGAGTCGGGCGGGGCGGCCGACGGGCCGGGCGGCGGCCCCTTGGAGGCGGCGCTCGCCGAGGACCGGGCCGCCGGGCTCGACCTCGCGGTGCCGCCGCTGCTGCGGGCCACCCTGCTGCGGACGCCGGGCCGGACCAGGCTGCTGCTGACGCTGCACCACATCGTGGCCGACGGCTGGTCCGTGGCCCTGGTCCTGCGCGACCTGCTCGCCGCCCACGGGGGTGCCCCGCTGCCGCCCGCGCCGTCCCCGGACGGCTACCTCGGCTGGCTGGCCACCCGGGACCGCGAGGCCGCCCGCACGGCCTGGAGCACCGTCCTCGCCGGCCCGCCCGAGCCGCTGAAGCTGCTGGGTGATGCAGTGGATCCCGCCGCCCCGGGGACGGTCGAGGTCCGGCTTCCCGCCGAACTCACGTCCGGGATGGCCGAGTTCGCGCGGTCGCACGGCCTCACCCTGAGCACCGTGCTGCACGGGGCCTGGGCCGTCCTGCTGGGTGCGCTGACCAACCGTGAGGAGGTGCTGTTCGGCACCACCGTCTCCGGCCGCACCACCGAGGTGGCCGGCAGCGCCGAGCTGGTCGGGCTGTTCAGCAACACCGTCCCGGTCCGCGTGCGACTGCGCCCGGAGGAGCCGCTCTCCGCCCTGCTGGCCCGCTTCCAGGACGAGCAGAGCGCCCTGCTGGACCACCAGCACCTGGGCCTCGCCGAGCTGCAACGGATCGGCGGGGGCGGCGAGTTGTTCGACACCCTGGTGGTCTTCGAGAACCACCCGACGGCGGCCCTGGACGCCCGGCCCGCCGAGGACGGCCTGCGGATCACCGGGGTCGAGGTCCGCGACGCGGTGCACTACCCGCTGGCCCTGGTGGTGCTCCCCGGGGAGGAGCTCGAACTGCGGCTCAAGCACGACGGCACCAGGATCACCGCTGCCGGGACGGCCGCGCTGGCCGCCCGGCTGACGGCCCTGCTGACCACGGTCGTCACCGCCCCCGAACTGCCGTTGGCCGCCGTCGACCTGCTCTCCGACCGCGAGCGCTTCCAGCTCGCCGCGCTCAACGCGACCGCCCACCCGGTGCCCGCCACCACCCTGCCCCGGCTGATCGCCGAGCAGACCGCCCGGACCCCGGACGCACCTGCCGTGGTCTCCGCCGACGTCACCCTCTCGTACGCCGAACTGGAGCGCCGGGCCGAACGGTTGGCCAGGCAGCTGCGAGCGCGGGGAGCCGGTCCGGAGCGCCACGTCGCGATAGCCCTGCCGCGCTCGGCCGAGCTGATGACCGCCCTGCTCGGCGTGCTCCGCTCCGGCGCCGCCTACCTCCCGCTGGACCCGGACCACCCGCGCGAGCGGCTCGCCACGATGGTGGCCGACTCCGGCGCCCGTACGGTGGTCACCACGGCCGGGGTCGAGCTCCCCGAACTGCCGGGCGTCGAACGGCTGCTGATCGAGGACCTCGACCAGGAACCCGAACCCGCCCCGGCCGAGGCCACCCCGGTTGAAGCCGGGCCGGACCACCCTGCCTACCTGATCTACACCTCCGGATCCACCGGGCGCCCCAAGGGCGTGTCCGTCACCCACCGCGCGATCGTCAACCGGCTGGCCTGGATGCAGGACCGCTACCGGCTCGACCCCACCGACCGGGTGCTCCAGAAGACCCCGTCGGGCTTCGACGTCTCCGTATGGGAGTTCTTCTGGGCCCTGTGCGAGGGCGCCGCGGTGGTGCTCGCCGAGCCCGAGGGCCACAAGGACCCGGCCTACCTCGCGGAGCTGGTCCGGGCCGAGCGGATCACCACCCTGCACTTCGTCCCCTCGATGCTGACCGCCTTCGTCCAGGCGACCCGCGCAGCGGGCGGGACCGGCTGGGCGGGCAGCCTGCGCCGGGCCTTCGCCAGCGGCGAGGCGCTCGGTGGCGAGACCGCCCGCGGTTGGGCCGAGGTCTCCGGCGGGGTGCCCCTGCACAACCTCTACGGCCCGACGGAGGCGGCCGTGGACGTCACCCACTTCGACGTCCCCCGTGTCGACGTCCCCCACGTCGGGACCGGGACCGCAGCCGGCCCGGTGCCGATCGGCCGCCCGGTCTGGAACACCAGGCTGCACGTGCTGGACGGCTTCCTGCGCCCCGTCCCCGAGGACGTCCCCGGCGAGCTCTACCTGGCCGGGGTCCAGCTGGCCCGTGGCTACCTCGGCCGGTACGGCCTGACGGCCGAGCGCTTCGTGGCCGACCCGTTCGGCGAGCCGGGCGGCCGGATGTACCGCACCGGGGACCTGGTGCGCCGCCGGCCGGACGGGGAGCTGGAGTACCTGGGCCGGACGGACCGTCAGGTCAAGATCCGGGGCCAGCGGATCGAGCTGGGGGAGGTCGAGGCCGCGTTGGCCGCCCTGCCCGGGGTGGCGCGGGCCGCCGTGATCGCCCGGGACGGTGTGCTGCTCGGCTACGCGGTGCCCTCCGGAGCGGTGCTGCCCGGCACGGTGCTCGACGGGACGGCGCTGCGCGTCGCGCTGGTGGAGGTGCTGCCGGCCGCCCTGGTCCCGCAGGCGGTCGTCCCGCTGGCGGAGCTGCCCCTGACGCCCAGTGGGAAGCTCGACCAGCGCGCCCTGCCCGACCCCGGGCCCGCCACCGGGTCCGCCGCAGGACGGGCCACCGTGTCCAGGGAGCCCCGCACCTCCCTGGAGCGCGAGCTCTGCGCCGTCTACGCGGAGGTGCTGCGGCTGCCCGAGGTGGGGCCGGAGGACGACTTCTTCGTGCTGGGCGGCGACAGCCTCTCCTCCATCACCGTGGCCACCCGGGCCCGCGCGCTCGGCCTGCCGGTCGGCCCGCGCGAGGTCTTCACCGCCCGCACCCCGGCCGCCCTGGCCGCTCTCCTGCCCGCCCCCGACGAGTCGAAGCCGACCCCCGAGCCGGAGCCCGCCACCGCCGTGACCGAACCGACCGACCTCACCCTGGGCGCCGCCGAGGCCGCCGCCCTCCAGGCCCTGCTCGCGCAGCAGGGCAGTGCCGACCCGGCGCTGCAGGCCCTGCTGGCCAAGCTCACGGCGGCCGCCGGGGCCCCGGCCCCGGCTCCGCTGCTCGACCTGACGGGGGAGGAGCGTGCCAGGGTCGAAGCCGTCGCCGGACGGGCCGTCGGCGAGGTCTGGCCGCTCTCACCGCTCCAGGAGGGCATGTACTTCCACGCCGGCTACGACAGCGGGGACGCGCTCGACGTCTACCTCTCGCAGGAGACCCTGGAGCTGGATCACCGCCTGGACACCGACCGGCTGCGCGCCGCCTGCCGCGCCCTGCTGGAGCGCAACCCCGGCCTGCGGGCCGGCTTCACCGCCGACGGCGTCCCCGACCCGGTCCAGTACCTGGTCGAGCAGGCCGAGATCCCGCTCGCGGTCGCCGATCTCGCCCACCTCCCGGAGGCCGAACAGGTATCCCGCGCGGCCGAGTTGGTGGCCGAGGACCGGCGTCGGCGCTTCGACCTGACGGCCCCTCCGCTCTGCCGCCTGCTGCTGCTCCGGCGCGGCGGCGGCCGGGACACCCTGGTCGTGACCCACCACCTGATCCTCTGGGACGGCTGGTCCGCCTGGCTCTTCCTGGAGGAGCTCTTCACCCTCTACGCCCGCTCCGGCGACACCGCCGGACTTCCGCGGCCCGGCTCCTACCGCGAGCACCTCCGCTGGCTGGCCGATCAGGACTCCGAGGCGGCCCTCGACGCCTGGGCCCGAGCCCTCTCCGGCCTGACGGAGCCCACCCTCACCGCCCCCGCCGGCCGCGACGGCGGCCCGGTCATCCCCGAGGACCACCACGCCCTGCTGGACGCCGGCGCGAGCGAGCGCCTGCGCGCCGCCGCCCGCGCCCACGGCCTCACCCTCAACTCCCTGCTCAGCGCCGCCTGGGGCCTGACCCTCTCCGCCCTGCTCGGCCGCTCCGACGTGGTCTTCGGCACCGCCGTGGCCGGTCGGCCCGCGGAGGTGCCCGGGGTGGCCGGGATCATCGGGATGTTCCTGAACACCGTGCCCACCCGGATCGCGCTCCGCCCCGCCGAGCCGGTGCCGGAGCTGCTCCGGCGCCTCCAGACCGAGCGTGCCGAGCTGATGCCGCACGAGTACCTCGGCCTCGGCGCGATCCAGCAACGGACCGGCCACCGAAGGCTGTTCGACACCCTCTTCGTGCTGCGCTCCGCCGACGGGGAGGAGCGCGCCGCCGCCCTGCGGGCCCAGCACGGCATCACCGCGGTGGGCAACGTGGACGGCACGCACTTCCCGCTCACCCTGATCGTCACCCCCGAGGCCCGTCTGCGGGTCACCCTGGCCGCCCGCCCCGACCTCTTCCCGGCCGAGACCGCGCGCACCGTCCTGGACCGCTACACCACCGTGCTGGCGCGCCTCGCCGAGGGCCTGGAGACCGCCGCGCCCGTCGGGCGGCTGGACCTGCTGCTGCCCGGCGAGGCCCCCGACACAGCCGGTACCCGCGAGCCCCTGCCGGACCGCACCGTGGCCGAACTGCTGGCCGAGCAGGCCGCCCGCACCCCCGGCGCGACCGCCCTGGTCAGCGGCGGACAGCGCCTCAGCTACGCCGAGTTGGACGCCGAGGTCAACCGCCTCGCCCGCCTCCTTCTCTCCCACGGCGCCGGCCCCGAGCGCGTGGTGGCCCTCGCCCTGCCGCGCTCCGTGCGGACCGTGGTCGCCCTCTTCGCGGTGCTGCGCACCGGCGCCGCCTACCAGCCGCTGGACCTCGACCACCCCGCCGACCGCCTGCGGCTGATGCTCGAGGACACCCGCCCGCTCTGCCTGCTCACCACCACCGAGGTCGCCCCGGCCCTGGCCGGAACCGCCGAGCAGGTGCTGCTCGACCACCCGGACGTCCAGGCCGAGTTGGCCGCCCTCCCGGCCGGGCCGCTCGCCGACGTCCCCGGCTTCGAGCCCGGCCGCCCCGGCCGGCTGGAGCACCCCGCCTACGTCATCCACACCTCCGGCTCCACCGGCCGCCCCAAGGGCGTGGTCACCCCCTACCGGGGTCTGACGAACATGCAGCTCAACCACCAGCGCGAGGTGTTCGCCCCCGCCGTCGCCTCGGCGGGCGGGCGCCGGCTGCGGATCGCCCACACCGTCTCCTTCGCCTTCGACATGTCCTGGGAGGAGCTGCTCTGGCTGGTCGAGGGCCACGAGGTGCACGTCTGCGACGAGGAGCTGCGCCGCGACGCCGAGCAGCTCGTCGCGTACTGCGACCGGAACGCGGTGGACGTGGTGAACGTCACCCCCACCTATGCCCAACTCCTGATCGAGCACGGCCTGTTGGAGGGGCACCGACCCGCCCTGGTGCTGCTCGGCGGCGAGGCCGTCCCGGACGCCGTCTGGCACCGCCTGCGCGAGACCGAGGGCACCTACGGCTACAACCTCTACGGCCCCACCGAGTACACCATCAACACCCTCGGCGGCTCCACCGCCGACAGCCCCACCCCCACCGTAGGCCGCCCCATCCGCAACACCCGGGCCCACGTACTGGACGCCATGCTGCGCCCGGTCGCCCCCGGGGCCCCCGGTGAGCTGTACATCGCCGGCACCGGCCTGGCCCGCGGCTACCACGACCGGCCCGGGCTGACCGCCGCCCGCTTCGTCGCCGACCCCTTCGGCGAGCCGGGGGAGCGGATGTACCGCACCGGCGACCTGGTGCGCCGCCGCCCCGACGGCCTGCTGGACTTCCTCGGCCGCACCGACGACCAGGTCAAGATCCGCGGCTACCGGATCGAACTCGGCGAGGTCGCCGCCGCCCTGACCACCCATCCGGCCGTGGCCCGGGCCGCCGTCGTGGTCGGCGAGGGCAGGCGCCTGGTCGGCTACGCCGTCCCGTCCGGCCCGGTCACCCCCGAGGAGCTCCGCGCCCACCTGCGCACCGTGCTGCCCGACTACATGGTGCCCGCCGTGACCGTCCTGCTCGACGCCCTGCCGCTGACCGTCAACGGCAAGCTGGACACCCGCGCCCTCCCGGCCCCCGACCTCGCCGGCCTCACCGGCCCCGGCCGCGCCCCGCGCGACGACCGCGAACGGGCCCTCTGCGCGCTCTACGCCGAGGTGCTCGGCCTGCCCGAGGGCAGCGTCACCGTCGACGCCGACTTCTTCGACCTCGGCGGCCACTCCCTGCTGGCCACCCGCCTGATCGGCCGGGCCCGGGCGGTGCTCGGCGCCGGCCTGGCCATCCGCGACCTGTTCGAGGCGCCGACCGTCGCCGACCTGGTCGCCCGGGTCGACGCGGCCACCGGCGCGGAGCGTCCGGCGGCCCGCCCGGAGCTGGTGGCCGCCGTCCGCCCCGCCGAGCTCCCGCTCTCCGCCGCCCAGCAACGCCTCTGGCTGATCCAGCAGTTGGAGGGCACCTCCGCCGCCTACAACTTCCCGCTGGTGCTCCGGCTGCGCGGCCGCTTCGACCTCGCCGCCTGGACGGCCGCCCTCGCCGACCTGACGGCCCGCCACGAACCGCTGCGCACCCTCTTCCGGGTCCGTGACGGCCGCCCCCACCAGCACGTGCTGCCACCCGCAGAGGCCCGGCCGGAGGTCACGGTGGTGCCCGCCAGCGAGGAGCTGCTGCCCGACCTGATCGCCGCCGCCGTCGCCCGCCCCTTCGACCTCGCCGCCGAACTCCCGCTCCGCGGCGAGGTGCTGGAGATCGACCCGGAGGACCGGGTGGTGGTCCTGCTGCTCCACCACATCACCACCGACGAGTGGTCCGACCGCCCGTTCCTGCGCGACCTCACCACCGCCTACGCCGCGCGCCGCTCGGGCCTGGCCCCCGCCTGGGAGCCGCTGCCGGTGCAGTACGCCGACTACGCGCTCTGGCAGCGTCGGCTGCTCGGCGCCGACGACGACCCCTCCAGCCTGGGTTCCGCCCAACTCGCCCACTGGAAGCGGACACTGGCGGGTGCGCCCGAGGAGCTGGAGCTCCCGACCGACCGCCCCCGCCCCGCCCGGCCCGGCTTCCACGGTGCCGACCTGGCCGTCGAGCTCGCCCCGGAGACCCACCACGCCCTGCGCGCACTCGCCCGCGAGCACGGCGCCAGCATGTTCATGGTGCTCCACGCCGCCGTCGCCGCACTGCTGCACCGGCTCGGCGCCGGCACCGACCTGCCGATCGGCGCACCCATCGCCGGGCGGGACGAGGAGGCCCTGGACGACCTGGTCGGCTTCTTCGTCAACACCCTGGTCCTGCGCACCGACCTGACCGGCGACCCGAGCTTCGCCGAACTCCTCACCCGGGTCCGCACCACCGACCTGGCCGCCTTCTCCCACGCCGACCTGCCCTTCGAACGCGTCGTCGAGGCGGTCAACCCGGCCCGCTCCACCTCCCGCAACCCGCTCTTCCAGGTGATGGTCGGTCACCACACCCGCACCGACACGCCCCTGGCGCTGGACTGCCTGCGCGCCGAGTACGTCCCGTACCCGACCCGGACCGCCAAGTTCGACCTGGTCTTCAGCTTCACCGAGCAGCTGGGGGAGCGGGAGCGGCTCGGCTGCCGGATCGAGTACGCCACCGAGCTCTTCGACCGCCGCACCGTCGAGGAGCTGGCCGCCCGGCTGGAGCTGCTGCTGGCCGCCGTGCTCGCCGACCCGTCCCGACCGCTCTCCCACGCGGACGTCCTGCGGGAGGGGGAGCGCGAGCTGGTGCTGGAGACCTTCAACGCCACCACGCGCCCGGTGGACGAGCTCACCCTCCCCGAACTGTTCGCCGCCCGGCTGGCCGAACGGCCCGACGCCGTGGCCGTGGTGGACCGCGGCCGGGAGGTCGGCTACGCCGAGCTCGACGCCCGGGCCGCCCGGATCGCCGCCCTGCTGGCGGCCCGGGGCGTCGGAGCGGAGAGCGTGGTCGGCGTCGCCGTTCCGCGCTCGGCCGACCTGATCGCCACCGTGCTCGCGGTGCTGCGGCTGGGCGCCGCCTTCCTCCCGCTCGACCTCGCCCACCCCGCCGACCGCCTCACCCACTTCCTCGGCGACTCCGCCGCCACCCTGGTGGTCACCACCGAACCGGTCGCCGGGAAGATCCCGCCCGTCGCCCCGCTCCTGCTGCTGGACGCCCCGGCCGTGGCGGCCGAGCTCTCCGCCGCCGAACCGGCCGCCCCGGTGCGGGTGGCGCTCGACCAGGCCGCCTACGTCATCTACACCTCCGGCTCCACCGGCCGGCCCAAGGGCGTCGTCCTGCCGCATGAGGGCATCGCCAGCCTGGTCGCCACCGCCGTGGACCGGATGGGCCTGACCGCCGACAGCCGCGTCCTCCAGTTCGCCTCGGTCGGCTTCGACGTCTTCGTCTTCGAACTCGCCATGGCCCTGTGCCACGGCGGCCGCCTCGTCTTCGTCCCGGACGAGGCCCGGGTGGCCGGCCCCGCGCTCACCGACTTCCTGGCCGAGCAGCGCGTCACCCACCTGATCCTGCCGCCCTCGCTGGTCTCCGCCCTGCCCCCCGGCTGCGAACTCCCCGAGGGCTCCACCATCCTGGTCGGCACCGAGACCGTCCCGCCGGACCTGATCGACCGCTGGGCGGGCAGCGTCAACCTGATCGCCGCCTACGGCCTCACCGAAGCCACCGTCAACTCCACCCTCTGGCCCGCCACCCGCACCGGCCGCCGGACCGGCCAGGTCCCGATCGGCGCCCCCGACCCCAACACCCGCTGCTACGTGCTGGACGACGCCCTGCGCCCCGTCCCGCCCGGGGTGGTCGGCGAACTCTACGTCGCGGGGCGGGGGTTGGCCCGTGGCTACCTCGCCCGCCCCGGCCTGACCGCGACCCGGTTCCTCGCCGACCCGTTCGGCGCCCCCGGCGCCCGGATGTACCGGACCGGGGACCGCGCCCGCTGGCGCCGGGACGGGAACCTCGACTTCCTCGGCCGGGTGGACACCCAGGTGAAGATCCGCGGCTTCCGGATCGAACTCGGCGAGATCGAGGCCGCGTTGACCGCCCACCCGTCCGTCGCCCAGGCCGCCGTGCTCCCCGACCGGCGGGGCGACATCGTCCGCCTGGTCGGGTACGTGGTCCCCGCCGCCGGGCAGCCGTTCGACCCCGCCGCCCTCCGGGAACGCATCGCCGCCGCGCTCCCCGAGTACATGCTCCCCTCCGCCCTCCTCCCGCTGGACGGCCCGCTCCCACTCACCCCGAACGGCAAGCTCGACCGGGCCGCCCTCCCCGCCCCCGACTGGGCCGACCTGACCGGTGCCGACCAGCCCGAGGGCCCGGCCGAGCAGGCGGTCGGCCGGATCTTCCGCGAGATCCTCCGGCTGCCGGTCGTCGGCCGCCACGACGACTTCTTCGCCCTCGGCGGCCACTCGATGGCCTCCATGCGCCTGGTCGGACGCCTACGGGCCGAACTCGGCGTCGAGCTGGGCATCCGGGACGTCTTCGACGCCCCCACCGTGGCCGGCCTCGCCGCCAAGCTCACCCCCTCGACCACCGCCCGCCCCGCCCTCCTGCCCGCCCCGCCCGCCCCCTCCCCGCAGCCCCTCCCGCTGGCCCCGGTCCAGCGCTGGCACGCCAGCCCGGTCCACCCCGGCTGGGACCACGCCCTCGTCCTCCGCTCACCCGGCGGGCTGTCCCGGGCCGCGCTGGCCGCCGCGCTCGCCGACCTGGCCGAGCGGCACGCTCCGCTGCGGACATCGGCCGGAGAGGGCGGTCAACTCCCGGTTCCCGGGCCCCGCCTGGAGTACTCCGCCTGCCCCGACCTGGAGGCCAGGATCGCCGAGCTGGCCACCGGCCGCGCCGTCTTCCCCGACGGCGCCCCGCTCCGAGCCCACCTGCTGACCGACCCCACCGGAGCGCAGGCCGTCCTGCTCACCCTGCACTACCTGGCCGTGGACGAGTGGTCCGTGGTCCCGCTCCTGCGCGACCTCACCGCCGCCTACGCCGCCCGGCTCGGCGGCACCGCCCCCG
The DNA here is from genome assembly GCF_053602875.1 of Kitasatospora sp. NPDC004289. Taxonomy (NCBI): domain Bacteria; kingdom Bacillati; phylum Actinomycetota; class Actinomycetes; order Kitasatosporales; family Streptomycetaceae; genus Kitasatospora; species Kitasatospora sp. NPDC004289. The sequence goes on from NZ_JBSGEL010000091.1 coordinate 16,016, forward strand.
ACTGGGCGCCGCTCCCGGTGGACTACACCGACTACACCCGCTGGGCCCACGCCGTGCTGGCCTCCCACGACCTGGCCGCCACCCAACTCGCCCACTGGCGGCAGACCTTGGCCGGAGCCCCGACCCGCCTCGCCCTCCCCGCGGACCGTCCGGCCCCGACCGTGCGCACCCACCGGGCCGCCCACGTCCCCTTCGTCCTCGACCCGCGCCTGCGCCGCGCCGTCGACCGCCTGGCCTCGGCCACCGGCACCAGCATGTTCATGGTGCTGCACGCGGCGCTCGCCACCCTGCTCACCGCCCACGGGACCGGCACCGACCTGCCCATCGGCGCCAAGGTGGCCGGCCGCACGGACGACCAACTCGCCGACCTGGTCGGCTGCTTCTTCAACACCGTCGTCCTGCGCACCGACACCGGGGGCGACCCGAGCTTCGCCGAACTGCTCGCCCGGGTCCGGGAGACCACCCTGTCCGCCCTCGAACACCAGGAGCTCCCGTACGCCGAGGTGCTCCAGGCCACTGACCTGGCCGGCCACTCACCTCAGGTCATGGTCATCCACCACGAGGCCGCCGAACTCGCCGTCCTGGAGGGCGGAGTGGGTACCCTCGAAGCCGTCCCCACCGGTTGGACCCCCGCCGACCTCACCCTCAGCTTCCACCAGCCGCGCGGCGACGGCGAGGTGCACTGCGCCCTGATCCACGCCACCGACCGCCTCGGCCCCCGGAAGGCCGCCGCCCTGGCCGGCGAACTCCTCACCCTCCTCCGGACCGCCACCGCCAACCCCGACCTCCCACTCACCGTCCTGGCCGCCCTGATGACCACCCCCTGCACCGACTGAGGAGCCCACTCCCGTGACCACCAACCCGTTCGACGACCCCGAGGCCGACTTCCACGTCCTGGTCAACGCGGACAACCAGCACTCCCTCTGGCCGGCCTTCGCCCCCGTCCCGCCCGGCTGGACCAGCATCCTCGGCCCCACCACCCGCGACGCCTGCCTCACCCACATCGAGTCCCACTGGACCGACCTCCGCCCGGCGGGCCTGACCGCCCGTCAGTCCTGAGGACGTGGGCGTGGAAAGGACGTTGAGCGGGCGGGAGGCCTCGGAGGCCGTCGGCGATCTCGGGTGGCGGTTCCTGCTGGGCGCGATCCGCACCTCGGTCCCCGTCGGGTCGCTGGCCGAGGGGGTCGCGGTGGCGGTGGGTGCGGTGGCGGTCTGCGGGGAGGACGCCGACGGGCACCTGCGGATCGACGCCCGCCCCGGGCGGGTCGTGCTGACGCTCCAGTCGCTGGAGGAGGCCGGCGTGACGGCGCACGACGTGGCGCTCGCGGGCCGCATCTCCGCCGCCGTGGCGGAGTCCGGGAAGCGGACGGACCCCGAGGTCGGGGTGGGGGCACCGCGGTCGGTGCAGGTGCTGGAGCTGGCGATCGACGCGCTCGACATCGTGGCGATCCGGCCCTTCTGGAAGGCGGTGTTGGGCTACGCCGACGAAGCGAAAGCAGACGGTCCGCAGGATCCCCTGGTCGACCCGGTCGGGCAGGGCCCGGCGATCTGGTTCCAGCAGATGGACCAGGCGCGCCCGCAACGCAACCGCGTCCACTTCGACGTCTGCGTCCCGCACGACGAGGCACCCCGGAGGGTCTCGGCGGCCCTGGCGGCCGGCGGGCACCTGGTCTCCGCCGCCCGGGCGCCGGCCTTCTGGGTCCTCGCCGATGCCGAGGGCAACGAGGTCTGCGTGACTACCTGGCAGGGCCGGGACGGATAGCGGAATTCGAACTCCGGGTGCGGAACGATCTGTTGACGAAGCAGCTGGGGCGCGGCAAGACTGGGCGGCGGTCCCGTGCCGTGCGGGGCCGGGGTTCGTTCCCACTTGTCAGGAGGACCGTATGGAAGCTCCGACCGTACAAGCGCTGCCGGCCGACGCCACGTTCGGCGACGCGGAGTTCGACCTCGTGATCGGCGAGCTGGAGCAGGACGCGCCGAAGGGCCAGCCGCAGAACGGCACCTGTATCCGCGTCTACTGCTCCTTCTAGCAAGTGACGGGGGAATCCACTGCGGAGGCAGAGTTTCCCCCCTCCGAGGAGAATCGGGTGCCGCCGAATTCGGTGGCACCCGACCTCTTGTCGTGGGAATTCCAGTGGCAGGGCAGGTCGGCGGCGAGGCGTGCGGCTGCGACCACCCGGTGAGGGGCTGAATGGAACTGCGCGACCCGGGCGACACTGTCCCCGCGCCCGAACTCCCGCTCACGACACGGCGGTTGCTGACCGCGTTGGCCGACGGCCGGGCGGGCCGGGCGTTCCCGCCCGCGGTCGTGCCCGGGCCGGAGGGCACGCTCGCCGTCGAGCGTCCGTTGGGCGGCCCGTCCGACGCACGGGCGCTGGCGCACGCGCTGTCCGATCCCCGGTTCGCGCCGCTGCACGAGGCGCTCCGGCGGATCGACGCCTGGTCCGCGCAGGCCGCCGCCGAAGCCCGGCAGGTCGAACCGCGGCTGCTGCGGCCGGAGAACGCCGAGGTGTTCGGCCCGCTGCTCACCGAGGCGCTGGAGGCGTGTGTGGCCGGGCCGACCGAACGGGCCGCGGCGTCCACCGCCGAACGGGTGGGCCAGTACCTGGAGTTCCTGACACTGTTCCTCGAACGGCTGGCCCGCGACCAGCCCGCCGACCGCCGGGTCACCGGCCTGTGGGCGCACGGCGAGGAGACCCACAACGGCGGGCAGCGGGTGGTGCGGGTCGAATTCGCCGACGGCGGCCGGCTCGCGTACAAGCCGAGGCCGGCGACGGGCGAGCTGCTGTTCCTGGCCACCGAAGGCTCGCTGTTCGCCCTGATCAACCAACTGCCTCCGGTGGCGGGGGAGATCAGGCTCCCCACGATGCGCGTGCGGCAGGGCAGCGGGCCGGACCGGCCGGACCACTCGTGGCAGGAGTGGATCGAGCCGCCGCAGGCCTGGGGCGTGCTGCGGGCCGAGGGCCCGCTGAGTCTGCGCGGCGCCGTCCTGGAGCCCGGAGCGGCGGACCGCTACTGGCATCGCGCCGGTTCGCTGGCCGCCGCCGCGTTCGCCTTCGGGATCACCGACCTGATCGGCGGCAACGTGCTGATCGGGCAGCGTCCGGAGGACGGCGAGCCGCTCCCGTACCCGGTCGACCTGGAGTCCTACTTCGGCGCCGTGGACCGCCTGTTCGGGACCGGGTTGATCGCCGACCCGGCGGTCTCCACCCACCATCACGCCGGGCTGGAGTCCCTCCCGCGCTGGTGCGAGCCGGACGGCCCGGCCACCTGCTGGTACCCGCAGCCCGACGGCTCGCTGCGGCTGGAGCGCCGGACCCGCTCCTTGACCAGGACCGAGACCCGCGCGGTCGTCGGCGACACCGCGGGTCGGGTGGGCTACGGCCCGTACCTGCCGGCGCTGCTGCGCGGCATGTTCGACGCCTGGACGCTGATGTGCCGTCACCGGCCCCGGATCGCCGAGTTCATCGGGGAGCGGGCGGCCGGGCACGTGGTCCGGGTGATCGCCCGGCCGACGGCCGAGTACCCCGACGGTGGCGACGTGCCGTTCACCGAGGCCGAGTCGGCGCAGCTCGCCCGGGGCGACGTCCCGTACTTCTTCCGGACGGCCGACGGCGGCCCGCTGCTGGCGATGCGGACACCGCCCGGCGGCGGGCTGCGCGCCGAGCCGGCCGAGGCACCCGCGTGGGGCGAGGACCGGCCCTGGCCGCCGGTCGCCGCCGTCCGCGAGGGCGGCAAGCTCGACCTCGCCGGGCTCGGCATCGCGCTGCGCGACGCGGTCGAGTACGTGCACCCCGCCTCGTCGGGGCCGGGCGAGCTGGACGATCCGGGGCGCGGGGTGCGGCTCGTACGGCGCGGGCCGCGCGAGGGCGAGGTCTCCTTCGACTGGCCGCAGGCGGGCCGCCGCATCACCTACTCCTGGGACGAGGCGAAGCTGCGGCTGCGCATCGACCCGCTGATCAGGACGGCCGGCCCGGTCGATCCGACGGCACGGGAGGGAGCGGTCGGTGCGGGCCGGCAGGACGGGCCAGCAGCCCAGGACACCGCTTCCGCCACCGCTTCCGCCTCGGCCACCGCGTCCGCCACCGCCGACCTCGCGGAGGCGGGTGGGCGGCAGGCCCGGTCGGGTGCGGAGATCCGCGAACGGTTGCTCCGCTTCGACCGGCTCGACGCCGCGCTGCGCGGACCCTGGGCGGCGGGGGGCTTCACCGACACCGAACTGGAGGCGCGGCTGGAGCGGCTGACCCGGGCCGGGATCGCCTGGCTGCGCGGTGTGGTCGCCGAGCACGGCTGGCCCGGTCACGGCCTGGTCGGACCGGAGGCCGCCACGGCGGCCGGCGCGCTGCTCCAACACCACGAGGGCGATCTCGACTTCCGGCGCGCCTGCCTGACGCTGATCGAGGCCGCCGCCGAGGCGGGCGACATGCTGCCGCGCGACGCGGCCTACCTCACCGATGCGGTGCGCCGGGCCGAGGGCCGGCCGCAGTTGTACGGCACCAAGTTCGAACGGGCCGCGACCGGGGAGCTACGGCCCTGCCCGATCGAGGACGAGGACCGGGTGGACGAGCGGCGCGCCGCCGCCGGACTGCAGCCGCTGGCCGCCTACGCGGCCCTGCTTGCGGCGAAGTACCCGCCACCCGGCTCGGCACCCGGTTCGGCACCCGAGCCGTGGTCCGTGTCGGGAACCGGCTCGGCAACCGGGTCGGCGTCAGAGCCGGCTCCCTCGAAGGAAGGGGTGCGGGCGTGAGCGCGACCGACTGGACCGAACTCCTCGCCCCCGCCTGGGGCAAGGAGCCCGCGCTGCTCAAGGCCGCCGCTCCGACCGACCCGGATCACCTGCACCGGACGGTCGTCGCCGCCTGCGCCCCGTTCCGGGCCGGCACCGTGTTCCGGACCTTCCCGCAGGTCCGTCTCCACACCGCGCTCGGCTGGCTCGGCGCGCCCGGCCGACTGCTGCCCGACGCCGAGGATCCGACCCCGGCGGCCTACCGGGCCCGGCTGCGCCGCGGGCCGGCCGGCAGCGGCCCGGACACCGGATTCCTGCTGAGCGTCCGTCAACCGCTGCACACCGACTACGCGCTCTGGACCTCCGTCCGCGACGGCCTGGAGCGGCTGTGGCAGCGGGTCGGCCTGCCGTGCCTGCCGGTCGAGGCCGAGCTGACCGAGGGGGACGACCACACCAGCCTCCGCGGCCTGGCCGCCCCGTCCGACCACGCCGTGCTGACCTGGGTGCTGGGCGGCACCCTGGAGGCCGAACTGCAGGAGGCGGACGGGTCGTTCCGGGTGCTGCGGGCCACCGCCGGCGAGCTGCTCCACTGGCCCGAGGGGTCCCGCTGGCGCGAGCGCCACCTGGACGGCTGCCTGACGCTGCGGATCTCCGTCCCGCGCGCCCCGCACCTGGCGGCCGGAGCCGTCAAGAACCTGCTGGCGGAGGAGGTCCGGGACCGCCTGGAGTACGACGGCACGGTGCCCTGCCTGCCCTACCCGCCGCCCGACGGCGGACCGGCCGCTCCGATGCTCGCCATCGGCGAGGCGGCCCGGGCCGCGGCCGGCGGACCGGAGCTGCCCGCCGCGCTGCGCACCCGCTGGGCGGCCTGGCGCTCCTCCGCCGGGCTGGAGCCCGCCCCCGAGCCGCGCGAGGACGTGGCCCTCGCCCCCGGACAGCGGCTGCGGGTGGTGCGGGAGGTCCTCCGGCAGCCGGACGGGCCCGCCCGGCGGATCTGGGCCGTCAACGGGCACGCCTTCCCGATCGGCGGGGCGGCCGGCGAGCTGATCGCGCAGGAGCTGACGGTCGGGCGGGAGTTGACGCTCGCCGAGCTCTGCCGGGCGGTGGGTGCGGACGAACGGAACGCCGCCGTGACCGCGCTGCTGCGCAAGCTCTACCGGCTGCGCGCGATCGAATTGACCGAGTCGGCAGAGTCTTCGGAGCCATCAGAGTCATCGGAGTCATCGGGGTCGGCCGAGCGGGCCGAGGACGGCGGGGTGGACGGATGACGACCGCACGCACGAGCGAACTGGCCGTCGTCCAAGGCCCGCTCGACTGGGACGAGTTCGCCACGCGCTACTGGGACCGGTGCCCGGTGCTGATCAAGGCCGTCCGTCCGGTGCCCTACGAGTTGGGCGAGGTCTTCGCCACCGCCGCGCTCGCCACCCGGCCGCCGAACCCGTACCTGATGCCGCCGAACGCGCAGTTCGCCGTCGGCCGCTTCCAGCAGTCCGAGCCGGCCGGCTGGCTCCCGCGTGCCGAGGACGCCACCTTCGGTGGCTACCGGTCGCGACTGGACGGGGAGTTGGCGGCCTTCTCGGCGGAGCGGCGGTACGCGCTGACGGTGCACGCCTTCCACGCCTTCCATGCCGGACAGTGGGAGCGCCAACGCGCCTTCTTCGAACCGCTCTGGGAGCGCACCGGGTTGCCGCTGTCGGGGGCCATCACCACGCTCTTCCACGGCAACTACGAGCACACCCCGGTCGGTGTCCACAAGGACCGCTTCGCGACCTTCATGTTCGCGCTCGAAGGCCGCAAGCGGATGCGGTTCTGGCGCGAACGCCCGTGGACCGGTCCGGTGACCACTGTGCTCGACTACCAGGCGTACCTAGAGAGTTCGTTCACCGCCGAGCCCGAGCCCGGCGACCTGCTGTACTGGCCGTCCGACTACTACCACGTCGGCGAGAGCGTGGACGGGGGGTCCGCCACCAGCGTCAACGTCGGCGTGCCGCGCGAGGCGCACCGCGCGGTCTACGACGTGGACGACCTGCTGCTCGGCCGGACGGCGGAGGCGATGGTCGACCCGGACGCCGGTCTGGCGGGGCTTCCCGCCGCCACCGCCCCGCTCTCGGTGCCCGAGCCGCCGGCCGACGGCGCACTGCCCGAGGCCCTCGAACAGACCCTGCGGGTCTTCCAGGAGTACCGCGACCCGGCGCGGATCCAGGAGCGGGTCACCGCCCTCTCGCTCCGCAACCTGACCGCGGCGGGCCTGACCCCCGCCCCGCCCCCCGAGGCCCCGCGACCGCTCACCGACCACACGCTGGTCCGGGCCCGCACCCGGGTTCTGCACGCACCGGTGGGCGGAGCACAACTCTGCGCCGCCAACGGGCACGTGACCGGCACCGCCCTGGCACCCCACCACCTGGACGAGCTGCTGCACCGCCTGGCCGCCACCGAGTCCGCCCCGCTCCCGGTGGGCGAGCTGCTGTCCCCCCTCCCACCCGCCGCCCGGACGGAGGCCCGCCACCTGCTGTCGGCCCTGGAGAGCTTCCGCGCCCTTGGCCGGTTCCAGAACGCTGATGAAGATGTTGGGTAATCGGCCGAGCGGCCGATCTCCCACCCCCCTTGCAGCCGGGAGTCGTCCGCGTCGGGATCACGCTGTTGATCGCACGGCGTCGAGGAACTGGCCGACTCCTTCGACGTGTTGATGCCCGCTCACTGCGGGAGCGAGGTCACTGATCTGACGGATGCAGCGGGTGGACCCGGTGTGCCGGGCGAGGAGCAATGCCTGATGTGCGGTGGTCGCGCCCTGGTCGACCTCGCCCTGGCGAAGGAGGCTTTCTGCCTCGTAGGCGAGGAACACCGCGCGGGTCTTGTCGCGGGCGGTGGGCAGCAGGGTGACGCCTTCGGTGATCTGGCGGTGGGCGGGGCCGGGTTCGCTGAGGTCGATGAGGCAGCGGCCTGAGTCGACGGCGAGGTCGGCGGGGCTCATCCACGAGCACCAGGCGGGCGCAGCGGTGGTGGCGACGTTGAGGGAGTGTTCGGCGGCGTCGAGGGCGCGTCGGCAGGCTCGGGCCTCGCCGGTCATGGCGAGGGCGCGGGCGCGGCGCAGGTTCAGCAGGGAGCGGGCAGTGGGGTCCTGAGTGCGGGTCAGGGCGTGGTCGAGCACCTCGACGGCGGGGGCGCCCCGGCCCAGCCACATGCTCTGGTAGGCGAGGTCGGAGAGGATGCCCGCGCCGCGGTCGGTGTCGCCGGCGTGGTGGGCGGCGTGCAGGGCCGCGGTCCAGTACCGGGCGGCGGCGGAGTGGTGCTCGTGGTCGAACTGGTGCCAGCCGATGGTCTGCGCGAGGGAGGAGGCCAGCAACTGGAGCCGCACGCCGGTCTGTTCGCTGTAGGAGGCGCTCTCCAGGAGGCCCACGACGGTGTCGTAGTAGGAGTCCAGCAGCGGGGCGGTGTGCCGGCGGTCGGCGGTGGCCAGGGAGGTGAGCTGGTGGACGCTGGTCTCCAGCCAGTCGGCGATCTCCGGGTCGACGGTGCGCCCGTCGGTGGCCGTGGCGGCGAGGGCGGGGTCGAGGGTGGCCCACTGCTGGGAGAGGGTGATGAGGGCGGCGGGCGCGAGGCCCAGGAGGGTGCGGCGGTTGAGCAGGGCGCGGTGTCGGGCCTCTCTGAGGGCGGCCACCGTGGCCCCTGTGCCCAGGGGGAGCGGTGCTTCGGTGCCGGGCAGCCAGTACGGCCGGCCCAGGACGGTGACGTGTTCGGGGTCGATGCCGAGGGCTTCGGCCATCAGCAGCTGAGACCACTCGCTCGGAGAGCGCGCGGTGGGCCGCTCCCAGGCATACACCTGCTGCCTGGTGGTGCCGGCCCGGCGGTCGCGGCGGCGTGCGGCAGCTCTCATCGCCACCGCCAGGTCGGTCATCGACATGCCCCTCAAGGCCCGGGCGACGGTGATCGGGTGCTGGAAACCCTGCGCGTCCACGGTCCCCATCTCAGCATCAGCCGGACCCCGGGCGCGCCGAAACGAGCGGGTTCCCTTACGCCTCCATGACGGCTGAACCCTGTTGCGCCGCAAGGAGGTTCGGTTGTACTCGCACCTCCGGGTCGATCGGCCCGCGTGATCGAACGACTGCTCGGAGGTTGTGGTGGACGACGTGGTGACCGTTGCGGTGAGCGGCGCGGATAAGACCGGCAGGACGAAGCAGCTGGGCATCCTGGCCTGCCGCCTCGGCGCGGTGGCCGCCCCGGCCGGGCCTGCCAGCTGCTCACCCCGTTCGCGGCCGAGCTGGAGGCGGCTGAGGCCCGGGAGCGGGGAGTCCTGCTGCTGCACGACGAAGACCCCGAGGTCGGTACCCACCTGAGCCGGTCCCACGAGGCGAGCGTCACCGACACCTACGCCGCCTACCAGCAGAACCTGCACCACCAGATCCACCGCCTCGCCGCCGCGGGCCGCTTCGCCGAGGTGATCGTCGTCGCCGGGCGGCCGGTCGTCGCCGTCCAGGACGAACTGCGCCGCCTCCTGCACCCGCACGCCCCGGCCATCCCCGCCGGGTGTCTGCCCGGAGTCGGCGTCGTCGGGCTCGGCGGCCTGTCCGAGAGCGGCAAGAGCACCATGGGGGAGTACCTGAGCACCTGCCACGGCCACGACCGACTCAAGATCGACTACCTGATCGAGCAGGCCGCCGCCCACGCCGGCATCACCGACCCCTATGCCCTGCCCCCGGTGGTGCGCGCCGAACTGCTCCTGGACGGACTCGACCGCTACGCCGCCGCCCACCACTACCTCACCCGCATCACCATCGAGTCCCTCCACGAGTACGACGTGACCGCCGAGTTGCGCCGGATGCTCGGCGGCCAGCTGACGGTGACCTACGTCGACACCACGGCCGAGGTCCGCAAGCGGCGCGGAACTGCCGGGGCGGCCGACGTGGAGGTCCGCGACACGGTGAAGAAGGCCCGGGGCGCGGACAGGATTCGGGAGATCGCCGACTGTCCGGAAGGAAGGGGAATGCCCAGGCGCCGCATCGCGCGCCTGGTGCGCCAGGCCGGCCTGGCAGGGCCGCACCGTCGACGGCGGCAGCGCACCACCGTCCCCGACCCGCACGCCGCCGCCCGG
>NZ_JBSGEL010000092.1:0-25272 GCF_053602875.1 Kitasatospora sp. NPDC004289
GTCCTGCCCTCCGACGAGGCGGACGCCTTCGCCCTCCCCGGCCGCCCCGGCCTCGTGGTCGTCACCTCCGGCATGCTCCGTGCCCTCACCACCGATGAGCAGGCCGTCCTGCTCGCCCACGAACGCGCCCACCTCACCGGCCGCCACCACCTGCTGACCCTGGTCACCGACCTCGCCGCCTGCCTCCACCCGGCCGTACGAGGGCTCCGCGCACCGCTGGCGCTCCACACCGAACGCTGGGCCGACGAGGTCGCCGCCGCCACCGTGGGAGACCGCCGCCTCACCGCCCGGGCCATCGGGACGGCCGCACTCGCCACCGTCCCATCCGCCGTCCGCCCCGCCACCGCCTTCGCCGCCACCGCCGGACCCGTCCCCCTCCGCATGCGGGCCCTCCTCCAGCCCCCCGCCCCGCCCCCGGGCCTGGCCCGCCGGGCCGGGGCCGCACTGCTGCTCTGTCTCCTGGCCACCGCCACGGCCACCGCCGAGGCCACCCACGACCTCCACGAGAACATCGAGACCGCCCAGAGCACCTCGGCCCCCCGGGGCGCGCCTGACAGATGACCGTCCGGGCTCGACCGGCTCGCCGGAGGGGTCAGGCGGGGTGCTCTTCGGTGCTGTGGGAGTCGGTGAGGGTGAGCGCGCCGAACGCGGTGACCAGGCCGACGACGGCCGCCAGCACGGCGTAGGTGATCCGCTCGCCGTGGAAGAAGGAGCCGACGAGGGCGCTGTCCCAGGTCCCGGCGGGGAGCTGGGTGGTGACCAGGGCGGCGATCAGGGTGCCGACGACGGCGGTGCCGACGCTGCTGCCGACCTCCTGGGCGGTGTCGTTGAGGGCGGTGCCCATCGAGGTGCGGTTCTCGGGCATCTTGTCGACCAGGGCGATGGCGCAGATGGTCATGACGGTGCGCAGGCCGATGGTCATCACGACCATGCACACCGCGATGGCGGCGTAGCCGTGCGAGACGCCCCAGGCGAGGCCGGCCAGGGAGCCGGCCAGGCAGGCGGCGCCGACCAGGCAGGCGATGCGGTGGCCGTAGCGCTTGGCCAGCCATTCGGAGAGCGGGGTGGCGGCGAGCATGGTGACGATGATCGGCAGGTTGGCGAGGCCGGCTCTGACGGGGCTCCAGCCGTAGGCGTACTGGAAGTGCAGGATCAGGCCGAACATGACGGCGGCCATGGCGATGGCGGTGCCGATCTGGGCGATCGCGGCGCCGCGGACGGTCCCGTTGGTGAACAGTTTCAGGTCGAGCATGGGGGCGGCGGTACGGCGCTCGTGCCGGACGAACGCGAGGCCGGCGGCGAGGGCGCCGAGGATCGAGCCGATGGTGAGGGCGGAGGTCCAGCCGTGGTCGACGCCGCTGGTGAGCGAGTAGCAGGCGAGGCCGATGGTGGCGACGCTCAGCACGGCACCGGGCAGGTCGAGGCGGTCGCGGGTGAGGTCCTCGGGCCGGTCGGCGGGGACGCCCAGGCGCACGCCGATGGCGGCGATCAGGGCGATCGGGGCGTTGACGAGCAGCAGCCACTGCCACTTGACGTGGGCCAGGGCGGTGCCACCGAGCAGCGGGCCGAGGACGAAGCCGGACATGCCGACGACGATCATCACGGTCATCGCACGCATCCGCAGTGCCGCGTCGTCGAAGAGCCGGAAGACCAGGGAGTTGGTGATCGGGGCCATGGCGGCGGCGGCGACGCCGAGGCCGGCCCGCAGGGCGATCAGCTGCCCGGCGCCGGTGACGAGGGCTACGCACAGGCTGAGCAGGCCGAACACGGCGAGGCCGACCAGCAGGACGCGGCGGCGCCCGAGCCGGTCGGCCATCGATCCGGCGGTCAGCAGCAGGCCGCCGAAGGTCAGCGAGTACGCGCCGGTGACCCACTGCAGCGCGGTGGTGCCGCTGCCCAGGTCCCGGCCGATGGTGGGCAGCGCGATGGACAACAGCGTGTTGTCGACCATCTCGACGAAGAAGGCCAGGCAGAGCGCGGCCATCGGGATCCATGCCGCACGCAGCGACGGATAGGTGCGCGGCGCCGCTGCTGGGGCGGCGATGGTTTCGGTGCCGGTCATGGCGGCCTCCTCTCGGGACGGGTGTCGGGGTGGATGTCGGGGTGGGCTTCGCGGAGCGGCACTGCCGCCGTGGCGCTGCCACCCGTCTCCTCAGAGCCTGCGGGAGCGCGCCGACAGGCCGCTGTCATCCCACTGACAGCAGCCTGTCGGCAGCGGCAGCGGGCGGTCATCAGGGGTTCTCCGGGGTGTCCGACATCCGTTCGCCCACGGCGACCGGGTAACCGACCGCACGGCCCGGTACGACGTCCGGGACACCGGGCAGGTGATCGCGGTGGCGTTCCCGAGGGCGCCCGCGACCGGCACGGTCCGGCCACGCACGGGTGAACCGCCGCTCACGGGAACGGAGTTGACCATGTGACATGGTAGTGTCGGCGTCCCGTCGGCCGTGGTCCCGTTCCTGGAGTGACGATGCCCCTGCTTCCCGCGTGGCTGCGGAACCTGCTGCTCCCCGCGTACGAGCAGCGCGTCGTCCGCGGCCTCGAAGGACTCCCCCGCCCCAAGAACGTCGGCATCATGCTCGACGGGAACCGGCGCTGGGCCCGGGCGGCCGGTCACCACGACGTGGTCGAGGGCTACCGGGTCGGCGGCGCCAAGGTCGAGGAGTTCCTCACCTGGTGCGCGGACGCCGGCGTGGAGCACGTCACCCTCTTCATGCTCTCCGACGACAACCTGAACCGCCCCGCCGAGCAGCTCGTCCCGCTCCTCGGCATCATCCAGGACACCGTCTCCGGCCTCGCCCGCCCCGGCCGCCCCTGGCGGGTCCACCTGATCGGCGCCCTCGACCTCCTGCCCGGCGACATCGCGATCGCCATGAAGGAGTCCGCCGCGACCACCACCGACCGCGACGGCCTGCGGGTCGACGTCGCCGTCGGCTACGGCGGCCAGCGCGAGATCGTCGACGCCGTCCGCTCCGCGCTCCGCCGGCACATCGAGCTCGGCAAGGACCCCGCCGACCTCGCCGACACCCTCGACATCGAGCACATCAACGCCAACCTCTACTCCGACACCGCCCACCACATCGACCTGATCATCCGGACCTCCGGCGAACAGCGGCTCTCCGGCTTCCTCCTCTGGCAGTCCGCCTACGCCGAGATGTACTGGGTCGACGTCTACTGGCCCGCCTTCCGCCGCGTCGACCTCCTGCGCGCCCTGCGCTCCTTCGCCATGCGCGAACGCCGCTACGGACGCTAGTGCCGTGACCTCCCACATCGGCCACTGACGCACCGTCACCAAGCCTTGCCGCAACGGACACCCGGCGGTGGCCGCCGACCTCCGACAGTCCGGGTGGCCGTGATGCCCAGGCCGAGGTCCACCACCGGGGAGGCGTTCAGCGGCCGCCCGTCGAGGTGGGCGCCGAACGGCCTCACTCCGGCGTAAGAGCCGCGCGCCCCGGAGGTACCAGTACCAAGGCCGTCCCCACCGCGAACGCCGCCACCGCCCACACCGCCGGGGCACCGTCCCGGGCCAGCCCCGCGCCCGCCCACACCGTCAGCGCCCCCACCGCCCCGGCCAGCCCGGCCAGCCCGGCCAACAGCGGAACCGGCCGCCGCACCGGCGCGTTCGGAAGGACCGCGCCGCCCAGTCTCAGCAGCCCGCGCTCCAGCGGCCGCAGCGCCGCCAACAGCCCGAGCAGGATCACCGTGAGCACCACGATCCACACCGGCCGCCACGCCCACCAAGCGCCCGAGCCGACCGCGGGCTCGGGCGCCACGTGCGGCAGGTAGAACGCGGCCGCCGCCACCAGGACCGGCACCATGTGCCACAGGTACAAGGTCATCGACACCCGCCCGAGCGGCCGGACCAGCCGCCACAGCCACTCCGCCCGGAGCGCACGCTCCATCGCCGGCGCCGCCAGCAGGCACAGCGCGCACTGGGCGAGCACCCACGCGAGCATCGCGAGCGACGGCGGGTCGGTGTTGCTGACCTCCTCCGTGCTCACCAGGATCAGACTCACCGGGAACGGCCCGTACGCCACCAACGCCGCGAACGCCCCCGCCCCGCCCGCGCCCACCGCCACCAGCAGCGGCCGACGCGCCGTCAGCCGGCCGTCCTGCCAACCGAATCCGAGCTGGTACGCCACCGTCCACACCAGGACGTAGTCGGCCGCCCCGACCCAAGGGCTCCCACCCACCAGGTGGACCAGGCCCGCCACTGCGGCGAGCGTCGCGAGCGCGGCCACGGACCCGAGACCCCAGCGCCGGTACGCGGCGTACAGCCACGGCGTCAGCGCACTGATCACCAGGTACACCGGCAGGAACCAGAACTGCATCGCCAGCGCCCAACCGACCATCGCCAACAACCCGCGATCGGCCCCGGCCGCCCGCCCCGCCGCCAGGCCCGCCACCGCGACCGCCACGTACGCCGCCGTCGGCAGCAGCAGGCGCACGGCCCGCCCGCGCACCCACCCGGCCGCCCCGCCGCCACCGTCCCGGTGCCGGCGCCAGGATCCGGCCGCGGCGTGCCCGCCCGCCAGGAAGAACACCGGCATGATCTGGAAGACCAGTGTCAGCCACTGCGTCCACTCGACCGTGGCCAGCAACTCCGGCGCACCGATGGTGCCGTCCGGGTGTCGCACCAGTGCGGTGATCACCCAGTGCCCGAGCACCACCAACACGATCGCCACGCCCCGCAGGAAGTCCACGTACCTGACCCGGCCCACGCCACCCACTGTCCCCGCCCCCGCGTCCGCCCCGAACCGACCGGACCACTGTGGTCGTACCGCAACGGCCCGGTCCAGCGCCGCACGGTTGCGATTCGATCTCCCCTCCGACGGGCCACCACCCCGATGCGACAGCCGCGCGCGGCTGACGCCCGGTCAGTTCTGCTCGGCGCCGCTGTCGTCGTAGTCGCTCGTGCCGCCGTCCAGCAGCGGGGTCTCCCGCGGCTGCTTCATGTGGGCCGGCGCCAGCGCACGCAGCGCGTGATACCCCGTCAGCACGATGATCGTGCCCAGCGCGATCCCGGACAGCTCGAAGTCGTCGGTGAACTTCAACGTGACGTTCCCGATCCCGACGATCACCCCCGCCGCCACCGGCACCAGGTTCCGCAGACCGCGCAGCAGCCGAAGCCCTGTGCGACCGCTACACCGAACACCCCGGCACCACACCCAAACGCACCACCATCGACAACCGCCACCTCCCCCGCTACTCGGTGAGCGGCCACATGCAATGCCCCTACTGCCACGGAGGCATGCAACCCCTCCTCCGTGCGAAGAAGAAGCGCCGCCCACCCGTCAACGGCCGGCCCCACCCCCTCGATGTCACCTGACGCTGCCGCACCCAAGCCGAACTCGGCAACTGCCCCCAAGCCGGCTACGGCGACCTCGAACACATCGAAAAACACCTCCTCAACTGGCTCACGCAGCAAGCCAACACACCCGCACCTGAGCTTGCACCGCTTTGACGGACACCTGCGGTGTGGTGGTCAGGCCGCGAGGACGGTCTCGTACTCGGCGGGGCTGCGGTAGCCGAGGCTGCTGTGCAGCCTGCGTATGTTGTACCAGCTTTCGATCCACTCGAAGATCGCGGAGTGGGCCGCTGCCCGGCTGGGCCAGGTCCGGTGGTCGGTCAACTCCCGTTTGAGGGTGGCGAAGAAGGACTCGGCGAGCGCGTTGTCCCAGCACTGCCCGGTGCGACCCACGGACAGGCGGATGCCGAACTCGCCTGCCAAGCCAGCGAATTCGCTACTGGTGTACTGGCAGCCGCGATCGGAGTGGAAGATCACGTGGCCGGCGGGCCGACGCTGGTGGCAGGCGGCACGCAGGGCATCGGCGACGAGTTCGGTCCGCAGGTGGTCAGCGGTGGCCCAGCCGACCACGCGGCGGGAGGCGATGTCGATGACGGTGGCCAGGTAAAGCCAGCCCTCCTCGGTCGGGATGTAGGTGATGTCGCCGCACCAACGTGTGTCGGTGGCCCGCGGGTTGGGTTCGAAGTCCCGCAGGACCAGGTCGGGCCGGGCGGCGGCGTGCGGGTCGGGGACGGTGGTGCGCTGCCGCCGTCGACGGTGCGGCCCTGCCAGGCCGGCCTGGCGCATCAGGCGCGCGATGCGGCGCCGGCCGCACCGCTCACCCTCGCGCTGGAGTACGGCGTGGACGCGCGGGGCGCCGTAGCTGCCGCGCGAGTCCCCGTGGACCTCGGTGATCTTCTCGGTGAGTTCGGTGTCACGGACCTTGCGGGGGCCGAGAGTTGCGGTGCGGCGGGCGTAGAAGGCGGCTCGGGAGACCTTCAACAGCTCGCACGCCCGTTTGACGTTGCGGCCTGCCCGCTTCTCCGCCTCGATGAACGGGTGCACCGTCACCGGGTCTCCTTCGCGAAGAAAGCCGTTGTACGACGGAGAATGTCGACGTCCTCGCGCAGGCGCCGGTTCTCCCGCCGCAACCTCGCGAGTCCCTCGCGCTCGTCGCTGGTCAGGCCGTCGCGTTCGCCGGCGTCGGCCTGGGCCTGGTTAACCCAGGCCCGCACCGCGGTCTCGGTCAGGTCGAAGTCCTTCGCCACCTGGCCGACCGAGCGGTCGCCCTGCCGGCACAGCTCGACGATCTCGGCCTTGAACTCCGGCGTGAACGAGCGGCGAGGACGCGGCTTCTTCTTCCCCATGCTCCCCATGATGGACATCATCCCTCCGGGGGCCAAGGCCCCTGATCAGGGGTGTCCGTCAAAGCGGATCAAGCCCAGTCATCGGCCTGGCATGCCCCGGTGGCCTGGCCGACCTGACCGGCGCCGACCCTGCCGGGGAAGACTCCATCGCCCTGGACGGTAAGGCCGCCCGAGGCTCCCGGCACACCACCTCGCCCGCCGCCGTCTCGACGACCTGGAAGTACAACGCCCCGGACCCGTGGAATCCGGTGCACCCGCAGCGTCGTGCGACGGCTCGCCTCACCAGTATCGAGGACATTACGGGCGAACCACCGAGACAATCACCGAGCGCCAGTCACTGATGAATCGAGGGTCAAGATCTATGAGTTATTGTTCGGCAGTTCTCTGGGCATGCGGGCGCGGCCTTCTCGATCATGTGAGTGGAATCACATGATCATCGAGGGCCGCGCCCGCTGTCGTCCGAGTGCCCCCTGTCAAGCATCCGAGCACGCATCACGCCTGATGTCCAGGGTCAGTAGTGCTCTCCGGTCCATGGGTCGATTCCGGCGAGCAGAAACCTCTCCTCTTCCTGCCACTGAACGAACTTGTGGGGCTGACTGAGATTCAGATTCGCCAACCTACCCACCAGCTCGCCTCGACAAGAACGCACGATGTACTCGACCATTCCGCAGTCAAGAACCACAAACCCAAGTCCATGAAGATGGATAACCACAGGCCAGGCATCGCTGTCGCCTCCAGTTACCAACCATAGGTAGTCATTGCCGCCAGAATCACCGCCCCATTGAACGAGCCTGTCAATAGAGACTCCAGAATCCTGAAGTTCCGCCTGATCAAAGCGTCCGCCCCGGTAGGTTTTCGTCGCTTCCAGGACGCTGATGTACTGGGACGGCTCACCCGGAATTGCAGTCGGTCTTGCGATCCAGGTGAAGTCATTCATGCCACCGGCGCCGTACCTGGACATGAACTCCACATAGTCAGACGGGAGCCGGAATCCAAGCTCTTGCTCTGCGATCGGCACGGCGACTGAGTCCAGTGCGGCATCCGGACCGCCTCTTGTACTACCAGAGAGGATCCCATCAAGCGTTTCAAAATTAGACGATTTCATTTCCATCCAGAGTCACCCCATCGAGCCAACCGGAACAGGCAGGCCAGTATTCTGATCAATACCGCGGCCTACATTTTCCCACTGATTATTCCCCACGCTCCAGATGTCGTTGGGTATCAGCTCGGTCGGCAGATTAATTCCCGGCGTTCCGTCTCGATTTACCCCAACTGCAGTCATCTCGAACGCGATGGGAACAGTCCGCGAGCCTTCGTATTTCGGGTTCACAGTGTAACGGACAATCTGCCCTGCGTCGACGGCCACCTTTACGTCGCGCTCAAAGTCTGCCATGTTCCGCTTAAGGCCTGGGTCCCTCGGGTCGATCCTGTTTGCATTGGCAGCCCGCGAGCACGTCACCAAGTTATCCAAGTCGGTTCCGGAACCGCCGAGGCTTGCCCCCAGCAAGTGGCAATTATTGATCCAATTTCTCGGTAGGCCATTGCCGATGGCGAAATTAAATCGGCCAGCCCAGTTGTAGCCAGGCGGGCGGATCTCTTTGGTAGTCGAGGATCCCGGCTTCTCCGCTATCCACTCCTTGTCCAAGCAGGCGTTCACCGCAGTTGCGCGGTTGCCATTTGCGGCATCTCGTGTGCCGTAGTCAGTCCACCCCTTGCCATTCCTCCTGCAAGAGTTGTCTCTGTCATCCTCGCTGTCGCTTCCAGTGCCGGATCCGGGCCCCGCCTGAGCTGAGGTCTCCTCTGTCGGGGCGTACGCCGTCTGCTCTCCGTAGTTCTGGCTGATCAGCTCCGCCGTGTTGTAGACCGTGACGGCCAACTTGAGGATGTCGGCAACAAGGGGAGCCACCCAGTCAGGGCGCGGGGGCTCTTGGGGTTTGGGGTCGATCGGGCGGGGGGTGCGCTCCTTGTGCCTGGGATCGCTGGGCTTGTCGTCAGGCTTAGGCTTGGGCTTGCCTCCGGGGCGGGGAGGTTCGGGGATTGGCGGGGTGCCAGGCCCAGGAGGAAACCGGATGTCGGGTATAACGCCGAAATTGATCGTCGGAATCGTGATAACCCCACCCCGGAAGCGGATACCGTCGAAGGTCAAGGGCCGGTCAGCGAAGCCTCGGTAGAATTCCAAAGCGCGCTGAGTTGCCACGACTGCGGTCACTGCTCCCAGAGCGAGCGAAAACATGAGGCCGGCTGAGGCACTACCGGCGGACGCACTACCACCGCGCCCACCAAATCGCCCGGTTCCACCCACACCACGCTCGGGTCTGTCCAGTGAACGGTGTAACTCGGTTTGGGTTGAGTTAGCGGCGGCTGGCGGAGAGTCGGCCGTCGAAGGTGATCTCGAAGGCGTTGAGCGCGGCCTTCCAGCGGGTCATCCAGCGCTTGCGGCCGGCCCCGGTCGGGTCGAGGGACATGATCGCCATGTAGGCGCACTTCAACGCGGCCTGCTCGTTCGGGAAGTGCCCGCGCGAGCGGACCGCCTTGCGGATGCGGGCGTTGACGGACTCGATCGCGTTCGTGGTGCAGATGACCCGCCGGACCTCGATGTCGAAGCTGAGGAACGGCACGAACTCGGCCCAGGCGTTCTCCCAGAGCCGCACGATCGCCGGATACTTCCGCCCCCAGGCTTCGGTGAACTCCACGAACCGCTCCAGGGCGGCATCCTCTGTCGGCGCCGTGTAGACAGGCTTTAGCGCTTTGGAGATCTTGTCCCAGTCCTGGCGGGCCACGTAGCGGAACGAGGCCCGGATCAGGTGGACGACGCAGGTCTGGGTGACCGCCTGCGGCCAGACCGCGGCGATCGCGTCCGGCAGGCCCTTGAGGCCATCGCAGACCACCATGCAGACGTCCGTGACGCCGCGGTTCTTGATCTCGGTCAGGACGTGGAGCCAGTACTTCGCGCCCTCGCCGCCGTCGCCAGCCCACAGACCGAGGATCTCCCTCGTGCCCTCGACCGTGACCGCCAGCGCCACGTAGATCGGCCGGTTGGCGACCTGACCATCCCTCAGCTTCACGTGGACGCAGTCGATGAACACCACCGGATAGACCGCGTCCAGCGGCCGGTTCTGCCACTCGGCCATGCCCTCCATCACCTGGTCGGTGATGGTGGAGATGGTCTGCTTGGACACCTCCGCGCCATAGACCTCGGCCAGGTGCGCGGAGATCTCACCGTGCGTCAGACCGCGGGCCGACAGCGACAGCACCATCTCGTCGACCCCGGACAGCCGCCGCTGCCGCTTGCGGACCAACTGCGGCTCGAAGCTGCCGTCACGGTCCCGGGGCACCTCGATCCGAACCGGGCCGACCTCGGTCAGCACGGTCTTCGACCGGACGCCGTTGCGAGAGTTCCCGCTGCCGGCGCCCGCCGGATCGTGCTTCTCGTAGCCGAGGTGGTCCGTCATCTCACCTTCGAGGGCGGACTCCAGGAGCTTCTTCGTCAGCTGCTGGAGCAGCCCTCCGGCACCGGTGAGCTGCAGCCCGCTCGCGCGGGCCCGGTCGACCAACTGCCCGATCAAGTGGTCGTCCAGGGCATCCGGTTGCAACTCCACCGGCCGTACGGCCTCCACGGCCTCGGCCGAGACGGTCACATCTGTCATCAGGTGCTTCTCCTTGATCGGGAGTTACACCGTTCTTTTTACAGACCCCGGGACAACCCTTAGCCCAGAACCGGCAAGGGGAGAACATGGCAGTGAACGTGCGCAGTGCGGTTCGGCGGGCGTTGATCTACATCCGGGTGAGTACCGCGCGAGTGGAGATGATCAGTCCGGAGCTGCAGGAGTTCCAGTGCCGTGAGCTGGTGACGCGGGAGTCGATGCCACTGGTGCGGGAGCCGCTGGTGGACCTGGGCAAGTCGGGCCGGGCGTTCAGCGACCGGCAGATCGCGCAGATCATCGCCCTGGCCGAGGCCGGCGCGTTCGACGTCCTGGTGCTGTGGGTGTGGTCGCGGTTCGGCCGCAACACCCTCGAGTCACTGAAGAACCTCGAGCGGTTGACCGAGCTCGGCATCGAAGTCCGAGCGGCGAAGGAGGATTTCGATGGGCGCACCGTGATCGGGCGGTTCGCGATCCGGCAGATGCTCACACCACCACCAACGGACGAATCGTCACACCGGACACAGCTCACCAGCCCACGCCCACAAGATCCTGTTACGAGCTCTAATCGGCTTGCACTCCCCGTATCGGGCTCCCCATGTCGGCCGTGATGGACAGCCTGACCTGGCTGCATTCGGGCCCTTTCTCACCGTGGACGAGTCAGTCGTGGCACGGAAGCCAGGTGGCGCCGACCAGCATGCCGGCCCCACCTGCCCGTGCGGATCAGCGAGGGCCGGCGCTGTCGTCGTAGTCGCTCGTGCCGCCGTCCAGCAGCGGGGTCTCCCGCGGCTGCTTCATGTGGGCCGGCGCCAGCACCCGCAGCGCGTGATACCCCGTCAGCACGATGATCGTCCCCAACGCGATCCCGGACAGCTCGAAGTCGTCGGTGAACTTCAACGTCACGTTCCCGATCCCGACGATCACCCCCGCCGCCACCGGCACAAGGTTCAACGGATTGGTCAGGTCCACCCTGTTGTGGATCCAGATCTGCGCCCCCAACAGACCGATCATCCCGTACAGCACCACCGTGATACCGCCCAGCACCCCACCCGGGATCGCCGCGATCACCGCACCGAACTTCGGACACAACCCGAACAGGATCGCGAACCCCGCCGCACACCAATACGCAGCCGTCGAATACACCCGCGTCGCCGCCATCACCCCGATGTTCTCCGCGTACGTCGTCGTCGCCGGCCCGCCCACCGCCGTCGACAGCACCGTCGCCGCACCGTCCGCCATGATCGCCGTACCCATCCGGTCGTCCAGCGGATCCCCCGTCATCTCCGAGACCGCCTTCACGTGCCCCGCGTTCTCCGCGATCAACGCCACCACCACCGGCAGCGCCACCAGCACCGCCGACGTCGAGAAGCTCGGCGCGTGCAGCGACGGCAGCCCGATCCAGTCGGCCTTCCCCACCCCCGACAGGTCCAGCCGCCAGTGGTCCACCACCTGGCCCGCCCCGTTCGCCGAGTTGATCTGACCGAAGACCCGGTCGAACAGCCACGACACCGCGTACCCGAACACCAGCCCCAAGAAGATCGCGATCCGCGACCAGAACCCCCGCAACGCCACCAACGCCAACCCCGTGAACGCCATCACCAACAGCGCCGTCCACTGGTCCTGCGGCCAGTACGTCCCCGCCGCCACCGGCGCCAGGTTGAACCCGATCAGCATCACCACCGCACCCGTCACCACCGGCGGCAACACCGCATGGATCACCCGCGCCCCGAAGCCCTGCACCACCGCCCCACAGGCCGCCAGCACCGCGCCCACCACCAGCAGCGCACCCGTCAGCGTCGCCGCGTCCCCGCCCTGCGTCCTGATGACCGCCGCCACCCCCACGAACGACAGGCTCGACCCCAGATACGACGGAATCCGACCCTGCGTCACCAACAGGAAGAACACCGTCGCGACACCCGACACCATCACCGCGAGATTCGGATCCAGCCCCATGAGAATTGGGGCCACGAAAGTCGCCCCAAACATAGCCACCACGTGCTGCGCGCCAAGGCCGACCGTCCGCCCCCACGACAACCGCTCGTCCGGCCGCACCACCGCCCCGGGCCGAGGCGCCCGCCCGTCCCCGTGCAGCTTCCAGCCGAACCCCGCCATGTGCCTACTCCTCACCTGAGACCAACTCTGTTGACACCGTCAAATCACGACCTACGATCAGCATGGGTCTGATCATGCTTTGGCCGGATCAACGAAGGTGGCGCCGAACATCGCCACCACGTGCTGCGCGCCGAGCCCGACCGTCCGCCCCCACGACAACCGCTCGTCCGGCCGCACCACCGCCCCGGGCCGGGGGCTCCGCCCGTCCCCGTGCACCTTCCAGCCGAACCCCGCCATGCTCCCGCGCCTCCTCGACAACCTGCAGACAGATCAGAGGGTCAGCTGATCATGGCCAGCTCCCCACCGCCAAGCCCTCCGACGCGGACGGGTGAGGGCGAACTGACGCTCCGTGAGAGCGTCCCCGCATGCTCCGCCCACACGTCGGGGACCGGCTGCCCGGTCTGACCGGCCGGCTGACGGGGTGTCAACCACGGCGGGAGGCCGTCGCCCCCGCTCACCGGACGGGCTCGGACCGGCCGGAGGTGGCCCGGCCGGACGCCTCGTGCCTCCGGCCGGCGCGGGGACCGCGTCCCGTCGTGCCGAGCACCTCCGACGCCGCTGCGGGCGGCGGTGATCCTCATGGAGGCCACCGGCGGGCGTGCGCGCGGCCCGGCGCCGGCCGAGCGTCGGGGCATGGCCGAGCCACCGACGGATCCCCCTGCTCCAGCCTGCTCCGACGGGCCGCACCCGGCGGCCGGACGGTCCGGCCGGTGGGAGTTCGACGGCGTGTTGGACGGCCTGCGGGTCCTGGTCGCCGACCGGGATCCGCGGCGGGCCGAGGACATGGCCGCCGAGTCCGGGCGCCTGGGCAGCCGTCAGGTCGCGGTCGTCCACGACCATCCGGGCTTCGTGGCCGAGCTGGCCCGTGGCCACGGACGGGGCTCTCCCTGGGACGCCGCCGTCTGGGACGCGGGCCTGGTGCCCGGTCCGGGCTCGCCCGAGTGGGCCACCGAGCTGCTCGCCTGTTCCGCCCCCACCGGCACACCGCCGTGCCGGTCGTCGCGGACAGCATCGAGCCACCGGTGCCGATGGCCGCACTGCAGGCGGGAGCGGCGGACCCGCGCCGGCGCTCCCGCCCCGCCGGAGACCGTGGCGCTGGCCGTCCAGGTGGCGCAGCGGGGCCGCGCCGCCGAGCTGTTCACCACCTCGCACGACCAGGGCACGCCCCGGCTCCTGGTGATGGGCGCGCACCCGAACCACACGGTCCAGACCCGCGCGTTGCACGCCCACCTGCGCTGGCGCAATGCCAACGCCCGCCACCCCGACCTCCTGGCTGCCCAACGCAAGGAGCGCGCCCGAGTCCGCAGCGAGAAGAACCTGCGCTGGGGCGGGCGGGCCGCGGCCTGATCAGTCCCCGACGTTCAGCGTCGCGCACTCCTCGACGCCCAGACCGGCCAACACGCTCCGGAGCCGCTCCAAGGCCGCGCCCCGGTCCAGACTCGGCTCGATCTCCACGTCGAGATGGCAACGTCCCATTCCGCCGCCGGCTCCCGTGATCTCGCCATCGGCGCCGAACGCGGCCTTCAGCGCCTCCTCGACATCGTCCCGGTCGATCGGCAGACCCATGAAGACGATCTCAATGAACACCGCAGTCCTCCGTCCCAACCCGGCGAACCATACCGGTCAGAGCACTAGGGCCCCCAACAGGTGGCGCAGTTCCCGTTCTGGGTGCTGACGACGTTGCTGCGAGGCGCCGAGTTGCTCAGGGCCGAAGCCGCCGGGACTGTCAGGGCCAGGGTTGCGGTCAGCAGGGCCGCCACCAGGGCGACGCGCTTCAGTGGTGTGATCACGCCCGGCCAACGATCGCGCGCACCGCACCGTTCCCTGACGGGCCATCGGATATCAATGCTGCTGGCCCTGTTCACAGGTTTGAGCAGCGTTTGTTCACTACTCCGGGAGAGACCTGAGCTGGCTGGTGTTCGAGCGGCTTGGTGGCGAGGGCTTTGAAGAAGGTGAGGTGAAAGGTGCTGCCGGGGTCGGCGGCGCGGGCGAGGTCGTCGCCTCCGCGTTTCCATTGCCGAAGGGAGCCCAGGCCGGCGCTGACTGGCCCTGTTCGCCTTGCACGTACCGCGTCGGACAGGATCCCCCTGCGAGTCCGACGTCCCGCCAGGCCCCGCGCTGACCCCCTGCACACCCCGACAGCTACCCCAGTGCGCGCAGCAGGTCAGTGGGGCTTGCCGAACCTGACCACGGGCGGGTAGTTCCACCGCGTCCGGGTCGGACCGGGGATCGTAGGCGGCGAGGCCGGCCGACCATTGCTCAGCCGATCAGCTCGGTTGGTTGCCGAACGTGGGTCCCCCGGTCGGCCTCTCTTCCAGTGGCGAGATGGTGGTCGTTGAGACCTTCGCACGCGGCCGCACCATGTCGAAGCCCGCGAGATACGGGGCATCGACGAGGCCGAAGCAGATGTCGGGGTGGGCGTCCAGGTCGACTGCTCGTGCCACCTCCCAGGAGGGGTAGCCGAACACGTCGATGCCGTCCAGGACCACCGGCGCGGTGGCCGGTCCTGCCAAGGTGTCCCGGGGTCGTTCAAGCCTGATACCGAAGAGCCCGAGCTCGTCCTCGTCGTCGTGCCGGGAGAGAGCGTCTCCACTGACGCGCAGATACACCCCCCGGTAGCACGCGGCGAAGCACCATCCGGTGCCGCAGACCCAGGGGCCCGACCGGACGTCCGCCATGGTGGAGACCACCCACGCGGCCTCGGCCTCGGACATTCCGTAACAGAGCACGCCCGCCCGGTGGGGTAGCGCAAGGCCGACTCCGGGAAGAACCTCGAACATGGCTGCCATGATCGGCCCCGCGAGGCCCAAGCCACAATGGGAGCGGCCGAGTTGCAGCGGTCCCGGACCGCGGCCTGCCTCAGCCCACACACCGCGCACAGGTAGGCGTCGGCGCGCGTCGCCCACCGCCGCTCGCTGGCGTACCGCCCCTCTCATCACCCCGCCGTAGACCGCACGCTCGCCCTCCGCACTCCGTTTCGGTCAGCTAGCGCTGTGGGAGAGCCCTGCGGAGCATCGGCGACCGACGAGAAGCCGGCGAAGGGCCCCTCCTGCCCGTTGTCGGGCAAGGAGGGCGCGTGCCCCGGCGGCGCGGACCCGGCCCCATCAAGGAGACAGCCCCTAACGCCGCGCTCATCTCTGTGGCCGCCAACACCCCCGCCGTAAACGGCGGATGAGCGTCCGGGGCGCGACGTACGCGCAGGGTGGCCGCGGGGCAGCGCTGTGGTGGCCGTGTGCCCGGGCTCACAGCGGCCCGGATGTGACCGGGGCCACGAATCCGCCCCGCTGCGGGCCGCCCGGGGGCCGGAAAGTGACCGCGAATCAGCTCCCGGCGTGATCGATACCAGCGGTAATACCGCGCTGAGCTGGGACTTCTCCGAGACCCTTGGAGATCGCACCGGATCGCTCCTAGCTTCGAAACCAGTGCAACGAGCACTTCCCGGGTTCACCCCCGAGGCACGGCGCACCGGCTCACCCCGGCGCCGCAGGCCGGGGTGAGCGGGTCGGAGCCGGTACGCCAGACGCCTACCGGACCGACCGCGACGACCAAGTCGGACGGACCGGCCCCTCCCCGGGGCCCGGTTCCGCCTGCCTGCCCGGGGCGTCCGAGAGGATCCGCATGAGCACCCGTCACGCCGCCGAGTCCGCCGCCACCGCCCCCACCGTCACCAAGCGCACCAAGCGCGCCCGTCTCGGCATGGCCGCCCTGGCCGTCGCGGTGCTCCCGTTCGCCGGACTCGCCACGGCCACCTCGGCCTCGGCCGCCACCACCTCCACCTGGGACAAGGTCGCGCAGTGCGAGTCCAGTGGTGACTGGAGCGCCAACACCGGCAACGGCTTCTACGGCGGACTCCAGTTCACCCCGTCCACCTGGGCGGAGTTCGGCGGCACCCAGTACGCGCCCAGCGCCGACCAGGCCACCCGCGCCCAGCAGATCGACATCGCCGAGAACGTCCTCGCCGTCCAGGGCCCGGGCGCCTGGCCGGTGTGCAGCGGCGTGGCCGGGCTGACCTCGGGCGGCACCGCCGCGAACGTGGACACCAGCTCCTCCGCCACCACCGCCTCCGGCTCCTCCAGCACCTCCGCCGGCACCGGCAGCAGCTCCTCGAAGAGCAGCACCTCGTCCTCCACCGGCACTGCCTCCGACGGCAGCTACACCGTGCAGAGCGGCGACACCCTCGGCGGCATCGCCGCCGCCAACGGCACCAGCACCGAGGCCCTCTACGCCGCGAACGCCCAGGTCGTCGGCTCCGACCCGAACCTGATCTACCCGGGCCAGGTCCTCGCCGTCTGACCCTCCCTCAGGAGCGGCCCCGGCGTGCTCTCCGGCGCGGGCCCGGCCGACCGACGGCCGGGCCCGCGCCGCGCCGCGCCGAGCCACCGCTGACGGGTCGGTCAGAGCTTGGCGGAGAGGACGACCTTGCGCCTGCCGGGGTGCTTCGACCCGGCCAGGAGGAAGGCCGATTCCGCCTCCTCCACCCGCAGGTGACGGCTGATCAGCAGGCCGGGGAGCTCGGGCCGCTGCTGCGGGTACCCCTCCGCCAACGGCAGGTAGGTCGACCACGGCGGCTTCCAGGTCGTGGTCAGCGTGAGTCGGCGCTCGAAGAAGGTCCGGACCACCCGTCAGCCGCCCGCGGCTCGGACGTCGTCGCGACGCACGACCGGCGCCGAGCCGTTCAGCGCCGGGCGGCGGCTCCCGAAGCGGCCACGACCAGTGCACTGACGAGGGCGATGTCGCGGGCGACCGTGGCCACCTGCCAGGGCGGTGCACCCGGGCGACCGCCCAGCTGCGGCTGGGCCTCTTCCTCGGGGTCGACGGTGATGGTGACGGGGGTGCCGATCCCCGGCCGGTCCTTGGCCTCCGCCGACCAGAAGGCCCACCGCTCGCGCCGGTCGGGGCCGACCACGTCGTAGTAGGGGATCGGCCCCGGGTCGAGGCCCGCCCCGGTCCCGACCTCCCAGTGCCGGCCGACCGCACCGGTCAGGGTGACCCCCCGGTCGTGGAGCACCTGGCGGTCCCACCAGCACAGGCTCAGCAGCGTGAAGACCACACCTCCGAGCACGGCGACCACGCCGACCACCCGGATCAGGAGGACCACCACGTCGTGGGACTCCACCTCCCGGAGGCTCACGTAGACGCACCGCGCCAGACCGATCCAGAGCGCCACCGCGACCACGAACAGGACCGGCGGATTCCCACCGCTCCACCGGTCGGCCACCTTCAACACCCAGGCGCCACCCAGCACCAGACCGGTCACCGCGCCCAGGCTCAGCACGAAATGGCCCAGCACGCCCGACGCCCCACCCCGGGCCAAGGAATCCCCCACCATACGACCCACGGTCTCCACCACCCGACGGACGGTCAAGACCCGGAGCCCGAAACCCCCGCACGGGGTGACGCCTGACGTCGCTGTTCACAACTCCATTCCCAGGAAGCACACTTGACCCACCTTTAGGCGGGGCGGGAAGCCCGTCCGCCGACGGCAGTCGTCCGGCTCGACGGGGGCAGGTCGTTACGGCGCCGGCCGAAGCAGCTCGGCCACCGTGCGGCAGCTGCCGGCGAGGGTCTGCCGCAGGGCGCATGCCGAGAGACTGGTGACAGCGGCTCCGCTGGCCGGAAAGGGCTTGTGATTGACCGGAGTTGGACTACCTGACGGGGGTCGCGGTCTCCATCATTCTTGCGTGTCCACGCCAAGGAGTGCGTGGGACGGGGAGGAATCAGAGATGCGATTGACAGGACGCGCGAGGATCGCCGCCGCGGCGACGAGCCTGCTGCTGGCCGTGCCGGCCGGTCTGGCCGTCGGCGCGGGGACGGCTTCGGCGACCGCCTCGTGCGGTCAGGCCGGTGCGTACCGCGACGGCACCACGGTCACGATGACCGCCGGTGTCGCCGCCAACATGCGATCGGGTTCGAGCACCAGCTGTGCCGTCAAGGGCTGGGCCGACAACCAGGACACGCTCGTGTACTGGTGTTACACCCGCAACGACAGCGGCTCCACCTGGACCTACCTGTACAACTCGCACGACAGGACCTACGGCTGGGTCAGCGACTCGCTGCTCCCCAACGGGGGCGCCCACGCCACCTGCGGGTAGTGACGCCGTGACACCGGGCCGTCCGCCGCTCGCCGGCGGGCGGCCCTCCACGTGCGGGACCGTCCGGCCGGGCCGTCCGTTCGAGTGAATGTGAGCCCTCCTCACCGGACCCGACGGGCCCGCAGTCCGGGGCTGTCGGCCCGCTACCGGCTCACCGCCCGTGATCTCCGCCGCCCCGTGGCCGACGTACGGTCATGCCGCGATCGGCGCACGGACATTCGGCGCGGACATTCGGCTGCAGGAGGACATGTGAGCATCACCTTCGTCGTGGGGACCGGCCGGTGCGGGTCGACCATGCTCTCCCGTGCCCTCCAGGCCCACCCCGACGTGCTGAGCCTGAACGAGCTCTTCACCTCCCTCGCCTGCCGGGGCACCCTCGGCTTCGGCGGCCGGACGGTCGACGGCCGCGAGTTCTGGGAGGTCCTGGGCGGGCCCGTCCGCCCCCTCGACGCCATCGCGGCCTCCCCGTACCCCATGCCGGAACTGCTCTACCCGTACGGCAGCGGGCGCTTCCGGCCCGGGACAGGCGTGCCCACCGTCTCCCACATGACCCTGCCCGCCCTCACCACCGACCCCGACGCGCTGCACGACGAACTGGCCGCCGCCGTGCCCACCTGGCCGGCCCGCCCGCTGCCCGGGCAGTACCGCGTGCTCTTCGAGGAACTGCGGCAGCGCGAGAACGCATCGGTGGTGGTCGAGCGCTCGGGCGCCTCGCTCGCCTTCCTCCCCGCCCTGCGCGCCATGTTCCCCGAGGCCGGCTTCGTGCACCTCAGCCGTTCCGGGCCCGCCGTCGCGCTGTCGATGAGCCGTCACATCGGCTTCCGCACCCTCCTGCTGCGCACCGAGGCGATGACCCTGCTCGGCCTGAGCTCCCCCTTCGAGCTCGGCCCCGAGCACATCACGTCACTCCCCGGCCACCTCGCCCACCTCGCCGGTGACGTGGACTGCGAGCTCGTGATGCGCACCCCCGTCCCGCTGGCCGCGTTCGCCGGGTTCTGGTCCCGGCTCGTCGTCCAGGGCGTCGACGAGCTGGCCGACCTGCCCGCCGACCGGCGGATGGCCCTCTCCTACGAGGAGATCCTCGACGACCCGGAGCAGCACTTCGCCCGCCTGGCCGCGTTCGCCGGGGCCGAGGCCCACCCCGGCTGGCTGCGCGAGGCCGCCGCCTCCGTCCTGCGCACCGACCGCCCACCCGTCACCGACCCGGACACCCTGCGCGCCTGCGCCCCGGGCAACCAGGCCCTCGCCCGGCAGGCGGCCCTCTTCAGCGGGTCACCCGAACCCGCCGACCTGGTCCCCACCGGCGGCCCCTGACGGCCCGTCCGCTTCTCCCCGCCGTCGGCCGAGTCTCAGGCGGTCCCAGGAAAGTCACAGGAGTTCCCCACCAGGCAGCCGTGCACCGCACCTCCGACCGGTGGGAGGATCGGACGGGCCCGGTCCGGCAGCTGTGATGCCGGACCGGGCCCACCGTCCGGAGGGCCGGGGCTCAGGCCCCCGGCGAGCGGGTGTACCGGAGCACGCGGTAGCGCAGCCCCGTCACCGAGGTCCGCCAACCCTCGTCCGCGACGACCGACCAGGCGGGGTCCAGTTCGGGAGCGTGGGTGTCGCCCTGCACGCGCAGGTCGATCTCGGTCACCGAGAGGACCGTGGCGAGCGCGAGGGTGGCGCGGTAGAGCTCGCCGCCGCCGATCACCCAGGTCCCGATGTCGGCGGAGGAAGGGGAGGAATCGGCGGAAGCGGCGGAAGCAGAGGAAGGGGTCTCGGCCGCACTCGCCAGGGCCTCCGGGACGGACCCGGCACGCTCCGCACCCTCCGCACGCCACTGCGGATCGCGGGTGACGACGATGTTGCGCCGGCCCGGCAGCGGACGGAAGCGCGGGGGCAGCGCGTCCCAGGTCCGACGCCCCATCACCACCGGACGGCCGAGGGTGGTGGCCTTGAAGTGGGCCAGGTCCTCCGGGAGGTGCCAGGGCATCGCGTTGTCCCGGCCGATCACGCCGTCGACCGTCTGCGCCCAGATCAGCCCGACGCTCACACCGCCACCGGAGCCTTGATGGCGGGGTGGTGCCGGTAGTCGAGCAGCTCCACGTCGGAGAAGGCGTAGTCGAACAGGGAGTCCGCCCGGCGCAGCCGCAGGTGGGGGAACTCGTAGGCGGTGCGGGAGAGTTGTTCGGTGACCTGCTCGACGTGGTTGTCGTAGACGTGGCAGTCGCCGCCGGTCCAGATGAAGTCCCCCACGTCGAGGCCGACCTGCTGCGCGACCATGTGGGTGAGCAGGGCGTAGCTGGCGATGTTGAACGGGACGCCCAGGAACAGGTCGGCGCTGCGCTGGTACAGCTGGCAGGAGAGCTTCCCGTCGGCGACGTGGAACTGGAACAGCGCGTGGCACGGGGCGAGCGCCATCTTGTCCAGCTCGGCGACGTTCCACGCGGAGACGAGCATCCGGCGGGAGTCCGGGTCGGTGCGCAGGGTGTCGAGAACCTGGGTGATCTGGTCGATGTGCCGGCCGTCCGGGCTCGGCCAGGAGCGCCACTGCACGCCGTAGACCGGGCCGAGCTCGCCGTTCTCGTCCGCCCACTCGTCCCAGATGGTGACGCCGTTGCGGTGCAGCCAGTCGACGTTGGAATCGCCGCGCAGGAACCAGATCAGCTCGTTGACCACGGACCTCAGGTGCACCTTCTTGGTGGTGACCAGGGGGAAGCCTCGGGAAAGGTCGTAACGGAGCTGGTGCCCGAAGACGCTGCGCGTCCCGGTGCCCGTCCGGTCGGCCTTGGCCGTCCCGGTGGTGAGCACCAGCCGCAGGAGGTCTTCGTACTGGGTGTCTGCCATGCCCGCCGAGTTTACCGGCGCCCACCTGCGGCGATGACCACGGCCGCCGACCGGGTGACACCCGCGGGGGGCGGTACGGCGCCGCCACTGCGGGCACGGCGGAGGCGACGGACCGCAGGCCCCGGCCGCCGGGCGGGGGGATGCCTGCGGCGGCCGGGCCTGCGGTACGGGAACGTCCCCTCCGCCCGAGGGGGAACGGTGGACGGGACGTCACCCATGGATGCGTCTCACCCCGATCCCCCAGGTCAAACCTCACCGTCTCCGTCTCCGTCTCCGGCCCCGCCCCGCCCCGGGGACAACACCTCCCGGAGCGGGCGCCCAAGCCGTTACCACGCGGCGCCGGAGGAGGATCTGCGGCGCGCCGGTCCTCGCCGCCGGGCCGCCCGGCAGGGAGACTGAACGCGTGACCGAGACGCGCGAGACCCTCGACTACCAGTCCTTCGGCCGGGCGGTGCGCGAACTCGCGCAGATGGTCGCCGACGACGGCTACCGGCCCGACCTCATCCTCAGCATCGCCCGCGGCGGCGTCTTCGTGGCCGGCGGCCTGGCGTACGCGCTCGACTGCAAGAACATCCACCTGGTGAACGTCGAGTTCTACACGGGCGTGGGCACCACCCTCGACATGCCCGTCATGCTGGCGCCCGTCCCGCAGGCGATCGACTTCTCCCGGAAGAAGGTCCTGATCGCCGACGACGTCGCCGACACCGGCAAGACGCTGGAGCTGGTGCACAAGTTCTGCCTCAGCCACGTCGCCGAGGTCCGGTCCGCCGTCATCTACGAGAAGTCGCACTCCCTCGTGAAGTGCGAGTACGCCTGGAAGCGCACCGACGCCTGGATCAACTTCCCGTGGTCGACCGAACCGCCGGTCGTCCGGAACGAGGGCCAGGTGCTCGACGCCTGACCGCCCGTAACCCCCTGACCTGCGGAGACGGCCAGGCCCCCTGTTACTGTGCGCCCATGTCAACGATCAAGCAGTTCCAGGTGGCCTTCGACTGCGAGGACCCCCTGCGCCTCGCCGCCTTCTGGTGCGAGGTGCTGGGGTACGTCCTGCCGCCGGTCCCGGAGGACTTCGCCACGTGGGAGGAGTGCTTCGGCTCGCTGCCGCCCGAGGACACGGTCTACTTCGCGTGCGTCGATCCCTCGGGTGTGGCTCCGCGCCTGCTCTTCCAGCGTGTTCCCGAAGGCAAGGTCGTCAAGAACCGGATGCACCTCGACGTGCGGGCCGGCGTCGGGCTCGTGGGTGACGAGCGCCTGGCCACGCTCGAGGCCGAATGCGCGCGGCTGACGGCGCTCGGCGCGAAGCACGTGCTGACGCAGCGCGCCGACGGCGTCAACGAGTCGTGCATCACGATGCAGGACATCGAAGGCAACGAGTTCTGCCTCGCCTGACACGCTTCAGGCGATGGAGCCGGTGGTGCCGAAGGACCCGTTCTCGATGTGCCCGATGAAGCGTTGGGAGAAGGCGGCGTCGTTGCTCACGGTGATGGTGAAGTCGTACCAACTCCTGGCGTAGGTCTGCTGGTTGAAGAAGTCGGAGACGCTCCCGCCGGGCGGGACGCTGTAGGTCCAGCTGCCCGTGCGGTAGTTGTTGGAGGCGACGGTGAAGGTGACCGTGTCCGTGGGGTGGTCG
The DNA here is from genome assembly GCF_053602875.1 of Kitasatospora sp. NPDC004289. Classification (NCBI taxonomy): domain Bacteria; kingdom Bacillati; phylum Actinomycetota; class Actinomycetes; order Kitasatosporales; family Streptomycetaceae; genus Kitasatospora; species Kitasatospora sp. NPDC004289. Next base: position 22,959 of record NZ_JBSGEL010000092.1, read on the forward strand.
TTCGAGAGCTGGAACCACAGGGCGATGGGGTCCATCTGCGGGGCGAAGTAGCTCTTGACTCTGGCGTAGCGGCCGGTGGGGGTGCCGGTGTCGCCCTTGAAGCGGCGCAGGAAGCGGTTGGGGCCGGTGACGGTGAGGTCGTACTTGCCGTTCCCGGAGCCGGCGCCGATGTTGAAGAAGTCGCTGGTGGTGGCGTTCGGCCCGACGGTGTACTGCCAGGGTCCGCCGGAGCGGTAGCCGTTGGCGTAGACGGCCAGGTGGGCGGCACCGGTGGCCTGGGCTCCCAGGTTGTCGAGGGCGATCCAGGCCTTCTGGGTGCCGCTCGCGGAGGTGCCCTCGTAGCGGTCGAGGTAGGCGTTGGTCTGGTACGGCAGCGGGCAGGCGGTCTTGTTGCCGGACTCCTGGACGGGGCGGGTGCCGTTGCCGGCGGGCGGGGTGGGGCGGCCGGCGGTGCTGCAGGCGGCTGCTGTCATCAGGGCGTGGCCGGCCGGGACGGGCCCGGGGAGTGCGGGCAGCGGCCCGAAGACGGGGTTGGCGAAGTCGAAGGCGGAGGTCAGGTCGCCGCAGACGGCGCGCCGCCAGGCGCTGATGTTGGGGCACTGGACGCCGGTGAGGCGCTCCAGGAAGCGCAGCACCGACGTGTGGTCGAAGACCTGGGAGTTGACGCGGCCGCCGCGGGTCCACGGTGAGGCGATGATCATCGGGACCCGGAAGCCGAGGCCCAGGGGGACGCCGTTGACGTGCTCGGTGGCGTCGTTCGCATCGGCGGCGACCGGCGGGGGCACGTGGTCGAAGAAGCCGTCGTTCTCGTCGTAGGTGAGGATGAAGACGGTGGAGTCGAGGACGGCCCGGTCGACGGCGAGGGTCTCCAGGACCCGCTTGGCGAAGGTGGACCCGACGCTCGGACTGGCCTCCGGGTGCTCGGAGTTGGCGTAGTCGGTGACGATCCAGGAGACCGTGGGCAGGGTCTTGCCGAGCACGTCGGCGCGCAGTCCGGCGATGAGGGCGTCCGCGACGTCCCCGCCGCTGTAGGGCACGCCGGCCACACCCTTGCTCCACAGGGCGGCGTTGCCGGTGCCGTCCTTGGCGGGGTCGGCGGTCATGAAGGGGGCGAAGTACTCGAGGGCGTTGTCGCCGTAGTTCCGGTCGGCGTTCCTGTCGTAGACCTGGTAGACCTTCCAGCTGATCCCGGCGTTCTCCAGGCCCTCGGCGTAGCTCTGCCAGTTCTGCTCCTTGCGGCGGAAGTCGCCGCCGTTGTAGCTGACCTGGTTGGCTCCAGGCAGGCCCGCGCCGATCGAGCCGGACCACAGGTAGTTGCGGTTGGGGCCGGTGCTGCTGATCACCGAGCAGTGGTAGGCGTCGCAGATGGTGTACGCGTCCGCGAGCGCGTAGTTGTAGGGCAGGTCGGCGCGGTTCATGTGACCCATCGTCAGACCCGTGCTGGACTTGGCCGCGTACCAGTTGTCCATGCGCCCGTTGTTCCAGGCGTTGTGCTGGTCGCTCCAGCCGTGGCCGCCGCCGTCGATGTGGCACTCCGACCCCTCCCAGCCGGCGGCGTGGGCGCTGAGCTGCCAGGGGAAGATGGAGCCGGTGCCGCGCGGCTGCTGGAAGACGGTGCGGTTCGACGGGCCGGTGGAGGTGCCGGGGAGGTCGATGACGGCGTGGTCGCCGAAGCCGCGGACGCCCTTGAGGGTGCCGAAGTAGTGGTCGAAGCTGCGGTTCTCCTGCATCAGGATCACCACGTGCTCGACCGGGGCCAGGCGCGGGTCCTTGGGCACGGTGCCACCCGCCGGGGTGGCGGCCAGGGCCTGACTGCCACTCAGGCCGAGTGGCAGTCCGACGGTTGCGGTGGCGGCCACGGCGGCGGCCGACAGCAGGAAGGCGCGGCGGGGCAGGGAGTTCGTCATGGGGCATCGGTCTCTCGAGAAGTGTGGGGGCACGGCTCGACGCGAAGGACTCGGGGGACAGGGTCTCCCTGACGCACAGCGATACAGCAGAGTGATCGATTCTGCTCCGTTGGCGCGCTGAAAATGCATCATTGCGCAGCAATCGAGCGGCGGGCAAGGGTGAGCGCCCATCGACTTCAAGGCGAGCGACTTGCACATTCCTGCTCGAAGATGCGCTAGATTGAGCATCATCGAGCACCAGGGCGGCGGGCAATCGTCGGCGGAAGCCCCTGATGAGCGCTCAACCGGCCTATCTGGACAAGGAGTTCGTGGTGAGCAACGAGAGCCTGGCCAACCTGCTCAAGGAGGAGCGTCGCTTCGCGCCGCCCGCGGAGCTGGCGGCCAACGCGAACGTCACCGCGGCCGCG
>NZ_JBSGEL010000093.1:0-24833 GCF_053602875.1 Kitasatospora sp. NPDC004289
CACCCGCGGATCCTTCCGCGGGTGACGGGGCGCGGCCGTTTCTCCAGGAAGGGCGTCACCACACCCACCGTTGATACACATGACGCACCTCACGGACGAGTTCACTGTTGACGCGGTTCACAGCAGATGCTCTGATTGGCGCGCCGCTCACCGCTGCCCATCGTCCGAGAGGTGCCGAGGTTCATGCCGCAGCCGTCAGGCGAGGAAGTCGCACGACAGCCAGTGCTCGCCGTTCACCGTGCCGCCGTTCCAGAACAGCAGGTCGACCCGGGTCGAGTCGTCGTACACGCCGTCCTTGGGCACCGACGTCGTGCCGAGGTAGTCGTGGATGTAGGACTGCACCCTGGTCAGCGCGTTCCTGGTGTTGGCGCCGAACTTCCCGTCCTCCAGCAGTGGCGAGAACCCGTACGCCGCCTGGAGGTTGGAGTAGTCCGCGAAGTGCTCCTGGTAGCAGTGGTTGAGGGTGCGCTGAAGACCCACCACGCCCCAGTTGTTGTTGCTCCCGCTGACGTTCTTCGTGACGCCGTCGCCGTAGTCGAGGCGGCAGGCGGGGCTCCCTCCGGTCACCGTCGTCGGGACGTAGGGCGAGGTGTTGGGGCTGAGCTCGCCCGACTGGAGTGTGCGGGTGGAGAAGCCGGTGCAGTGGGTGGTCGAGGCCGCCGCCGGCGGCGCGACCACGACGGCCGTTCCGATCGCGAAGGCCGTGGCGACGACCGCGCCGGCCACTGTCCTGAGTGCCATCGATCTGTTCCTTTCCCCAGAGGAGAACGAGAGTTGTGCCGATTCCGACCGCCCGGGATCCCGTCGGGCCGGCGTCCGCCGGCTCCGCAATCATCCGAGCGGGCACACCACGACGGCTTGAACATTCATGCCCGGTTCGGCTTCGGCCCGGGGTTCCCGGCCGTGCGGCGACACCGAGCGCTCGTCCCGGCGCAGTGGAGCTGAGCCCGGCTGTCCGTCGCGTCCTGGTCGCCGAGGTGGACGGCATCGCCCTGTGGGACGTGCGGCAGCCGTGGGGGTGGCCGGCCGGTCGGTGGTCTCCGGTCGGTGTCGAGGAGACCGACGCCGTGTGCCTCTACCGGAGCGGGCGCCGGCGGCGTGCCGCGGCGGGCCTGGAGGAGTACCTGGACGCCACGACCGGCTACGTCAGCCGCCGGGGCACCGCGGAGCGGTTCGCCGGAGCGGGGGAGGTCGAGACCACCGTCGCCCGGCTGACACCGCAGGCGTACGACGAGTACCTGGGCCCGGTCTCCCCCGCTCAGGGCTGGGTGCTGCGGCCGGACGCCGCCTTCGACTACCGGCACCGCCGGCTGGTCGCCGATGCCACCCGGGGCGCGGACGCGTTCGCGGTGGCGGAGGGCCTCCTCCTGCTGCTGGAGACCCTGCCGGGCCGGACCTGCCGGCCCGACCGGTCTCGGCCGGCCTCCTGGGCGCACCACCGCTCGTTGGTGATGGACGCTCAGGAGTTCCTCACCGTACGGCCCACCGCGGGCCTCGACGACCTGGCGCGGGCTCTGGCCACGTCCCCGGGCCACCTCAGCCGGGTGTTCCGCCGCGTCACCGGACGACCCGTCACCGTCTACCGCAACGAGTTACGACTCCGCCGCGCCCTCGACCTGCTCGCCCGGGGCGTCGACGACCTCGGCTCCCTCGCCGCCGAGTTGGGGTTCTCCGACCACGCGCACCTCACCCGGACGGTCAAACGCCACATCGGACGGGTGCCGTCGATCGTGCGCAGGGAACTGGCACTCGGATCGCCGCTCGCACATCCCCCGGGAGAGCTACCCGTGGTGTCCGTCCGCGGGTGATCCGTCGCGGTCGGCGGATTCCTACCGTGGTTCCCGGCCCGCCCGCCCGGGTGAGCACGACGGGAGACCCCATGGACACGAAGCCCACCACCCAACTCGACGCCCCCTCCGGCCGGTTCGGCCGGCTGGTGCGCTCGCCACTCGGCTGGATGGTGACCGGCGTGATCGGCGTCGGTCTGGTCTCGGCCCCGACCGCGGCCGGCCCCGGCCCGGTGCCGGTGCTCGGCGCGGCCGCCGCGCTGGCCGTCTACCGGTGGGTGATGCTCCGGGTCGCAGGACGCCCCGTCCCCGAGATCGCCCGGCGCGGAGCCGGCCGGGAGCTGCTGTTCGGCGGCGCGATCGGGCTGGGGTTCATCCTGCTCCCCGTCCTCCTGCTCACCGCCTTCGGCGGTTACTCCTTCTCCTGGGCCGGCCACGGTCTCGCCCCGGTCCTGTGGACGGCGTTCGCCATCCAGCTGAGCGGCGCGGTGACCGAGGAGTTGCTGTTCCGCGGTCTCGCGCTCCAGGCCCTGGAAGAGCTGTGGGGCAGCCGGGTCGCGATCGCGGTCACCGCGCTGTTCTTCGGCGTCGCCCACCTCGGCGCCGAGGAGGCCACCCCGTGGAGCGCCGTGGCGATCGCCGTGGAGGCGGGGGTCCTGCTGGGGGCCGCGTTCCTGTGGCGTCGTAGCATCTGGTTCGCCGCCGGGTTGCACTTCACCTGGAACGCAGCCGAACAGCTGCTCGGCATCCCGGTCTCCGGCCACACCCCGGAGGGCCTGTTCACCGTCGACGTCCACGGCCCCGCCCTGCTGACCGGGGGCGGTTTCGGCCTGGAGGCGTCGATCCTGCCCGTTCTCCTCGGCGCGGCCCTCGCCGTCCCGATGCTGCGCAGGGCCCGCCGGGCCGGCGGGATCGCGCCCCGGCCCAGGACCCGGACCCGGACCGCCGGCTGACGCCGGCCGTACTTGGAGGAACCGGACGTGACACTCCCTCAGGGGCACTGGACGCCACCGCTGTTGCGGGGCCTCCGCGAGCGGTGGCAGGCGTGCGGCGCCCGCGCCCAGGACGGCGCCCTGGCCCTGGCCCTGGTCCTGCTCGCGCCGGCGCCGAACCTGTCCCGGATCGGCGCCCAGATCGGCGACCTGCCGCCACGGCCCGAGAACGCGCTGAGCCTGGCCCTGGTCCTGGCGCAGGCCCTGCCGTTGGCGGCGCGCCGCCGGCGGCCGGCGGGTGCCCTGGCCGTCATCGCGGGCGCCTTCGCCGCACACCAGGCGCTGGGCTTCCCCACCACCTTCGCGAGCACCGGCCTGTACCTGGCCATGTACTCCGCCGGCGCCCATCAGGTCCGTCGACGCCCGTACCTGGCCGCCGCGTCGAGCGCCGCCTACGCCGCCCTCGCCGCCGTCCTCCACCACCTCGGCTCGCCGCAGGGGCCGGCGGACTACCTCGCCTTCTACGCGGCCCTGGCCGCCTTCTGGCTGCTGGGGAGCGGGGTGCGTGGACGACGCACCCGCGAGGTGGAACGGCGACGGCTGGCCGCCGAGGTGGCGGCCGCCGACGAACGGGCCCGGATCGCCCGGGAGTTGCACGACGTGGTGACCCACCACGTCACCGCCATGGTGATCCAGGCCGACGCCGCCCAGTACCTGCCCGCCTCCGCCCCCGAGCGCCTCGGCGAGGCCCTGACCGCCGTCAGCGACACCGGTCGCCGTGCCCTCGCCGACCTCCGGCACCTGCTCGGCGTCCTGGAAGCGACCAGCGCGACCGACGCCCTGGACCTCGCGCCCACGAGCCCCGCACCCGCCCCCGGCCGGCTGGCCGACCTCGTCGAACAGTCCCGCCGCTCCGGTCAACCCGTCGAGTTCACCGAGCACGGCGAACACCGCCCCGGGAGCGCCGAGTCGGAGCTGGCCGCCTACCGGGTGGTCCAGGAGGCGCTCACCAACGCGGTCAAGCACGCGGCCGGCGTGCCGACCCGGGTCCTGCTGCGGCACGGCGAGCGGCACACCGAGGTCGAGGTCACCACCGAGGCAGCGCCGGACGGACCCGCCCGGCGGACACCCGGCACGGGCTCGGACGGACCCGCCCCGCGGCTGCCCGGCACGGGCTCGGGCGGCCGCGGCCTGGACGGCCTGCGCACCCGGGTCCGGCTGCTCGACGGCAGCCTGGAGGCCGGGCCGCGGCCCGAAGGCGGGTTCAGGGTCCGCGCCACGATCCCGCTCCCGGCTCCGACCGGGGAGGCCTCGTGACCAGCACGCCGCCCCGGCCGATCCGCGTCCTCGTCTGCGACGACCAGGCACTGGTCCGGACCGGCTACGCCACCATCTTCTCCGCACAGCCCGACATGGAGATCGTCGGAGAGGCCGCGAACGGACACGAGGCCGTCCGGATCGCCCGTGAGCAGCGCCCCGACGTGGTGGTCATGGACATCCGCATGCCCCTGTTGGACGGCATCCAGGCCACCCGGCAACTGGCCGGCCCCGACGCCCAGGAGCCGCCGAAGGTGCTGGTCGTCACGACCTTCAACGTCGACGCGTACGTCTACCAGGCGCTCAGGGCCGGGGCGAGCGGCTTCCTGCTCAAGGACTCCCCCACGGCCGAACTCGTCGCCGGCGTCAGGACGGTGGCCGCGGGCGACGCCCTGCTCGCCCCCGCCGTCACCCGCCACCTGATCGGCCACTTCGCCGAACACCTCCGCCCCGCGAACGCCGAACGCGACGCGGTCGCCGAGGCCCTGACCCCGCGTGAGCTGGAGGTGTTCCAGCAGGTCGCCCTCGGCCGGTCGAACGCCGAGATCGCGGCGGCGCTCTTCATCACCCCGGAGACCGTCAAGACCTACGTCTCGCGCATCCTGGCCAAACTCGGCCTCCGCGACCGGGTCCAGGCCGTCGTCCTGGCCCACCGCACCGGACTGGCCACCCACCCGTCGTGACCGCCCCGCCGCCGCTCGGCCCCGCCGCACCGGCTCCCCGGGGAGCTCACCCGCCGAACAGCGTGGTGCCGAGCGAGATCGCGCCTTCGAGCGCCTGCTGGACCCCCGGGGTGCTCCCGGCCGCCAGGGTGGCGGGGAGCATCCGGCGGATCGACCGCCAGGACCGCCCGGCCGCGGACGGGTCGTCACCCGCGCGCTCCAGCACGCCGACCTCGTGGTCGAAGTCGCCGGCCGTCTCCGGATCGAGTGCGAGCCGGGGCCGCAGGGCGCGCAGCGCCTCGACCAGCTCGGCCACGTCCGGGCCGACCCGGTTCCCGGTCGCCGTCGCGGTGTTGCGGGTGCCGACGGCCACCGCCGATCCGGTCACCGGCCCGCTGAAGAAGGCCGCGTTCTCGATACTCATGCTGCTCGCCCCAAGCGGTTGACGGGAGGTCAGGAAGTCGTCCAGGGAACGGTCGGAGAAGGCGAGGTCACGGCCGCTCGCCGTGAGCGTCAGCCCCACCCGCACGGTCCCCGCGCCCGGGTCCACCTGACGGGGGCCCACGGTGACCAGGCCGCGCTCGGCCAGGTCCTGGTACGCCAGCTCCACCACGGCCCAGTCGATCTTCGGGCCGAACTGCCGCTTGACCGTGCCCTTGGGACCACCCTCGACCCGGAGACGGTCGAGGACGGCACCGCCCGCCCGCTCCTGCTCGGCCAGCCACCGCAGCAGCTCCTCCCGGAACTCCCAGGCCCGCCGCCCGGGCGGCTTCGCGGCGTCCTCCAGCCGGAGCGCCCGCAGCCGGCCGGCCCGGATCAGGGCGACCGTGCCACGGCCGTGAGCGTCGACCGGACCCAAGCGGCTCCGCTCGCGGCAGTACGCCACGGCGGACGCGAACCGTTCGTCGGACAGGCCCAACCCCGGCCTGATCTCGGCGAGCACCACCACCGGCGAACCGGTTCGGGCAACTCTCGACGCCACCGCACACAGCACCTGGTCGGCGTCCTTGGCAACGCGGGACATGGCCGCAGGCTAGCAGCGGAAGCCACCCCCCGGTGCCCGATCTCCCACACCCGCCACCGACACAGTCCGCTCGACCCGGGACGCGACGGTGACGAACCATCAAGTTCCGTTCTCCTCAAGGAATTTCAAGCCTACGATGGGGCTCATGGGGTGGGTGGAGATCGGGCTCGTCGTGGTCGCTCAGTTCGTCGCCGCGTTCAGCCTCCTGTGGGGTCTCGCAGGGCTCGTGGAGGCGGTCGACGATCCTGCGGACGTCGCGGGGTTCGAGATCCTCGCCGGGGTCGTGGCGCTCGCCTTCGCCGTCCTCGACGGCATCGTGCTCGCAGTGGCCTGGCCCATGGGTGGGCGCACCGCGCTGGAGTTCCTGGTCGGCGCCGCCCTGCTGGTCTGCCTGGGCGCCCTGTTCACGGGGCTGGAGCGCTCCGACGGGGGGCTCGTGGTGCCGGGTGCCTTCGGTGCCCTCGTGCTGGCGACCGTCGAGCTGCTCCTGTGGACCGGGGTGCTCTACGCCCACGACTCGACCGACCGCGCCCCGGCACCGCCCGTGCCCACGACGGCCGCCGCGCCCACGGCCTCGCAGGGGTCGTCACCCGCCGTGGCCCCCACTCCCGTTGCTCCCACCGTCACGGTGACGGCCACCGTGCCTCCCCTCTCCGGCGGCACGTCGGCCACCGCCCCGGTGCGCCCGGGCGGCACCGCCGAGGCCACGCCGGTCCCCACGGTCACGGTGACCGTCACGGCGGGACCGACGCCCCAGACCACCGCTCCCCCGTCCGCCCGGGCCACGGCCTCCGACGCCGCGCCGCCCCCTCCCTCGCGCGACGACTCCGGCGGGGCACCGCCGTGGATCAGTGCCGTCGGGGCGCTGCTGGTCGGCATCGCCGCGCTGCTCGCGCTCAGGCGCCCCTCCGGCGGCGCGCGTTCCGACGGGAACTCCCGGCGGGGCTGACCGAACGAAAAGCCTTGGCCCTCGCCCGCCGGCGCGAACTAGCTTGACCACCATGTACGAAGTGATCACCGAGGACGGCCGGACGCTCGCCGTCGAAGAGTGGGGCGTGCCGGGCGGCACCCCCGTCGTCTACCTGCACGGCAGCCCGATGAGCCGGCTCGCGCGGCATCCCGACGACTCGCTGTTCGAACGGCTGGGCATACGGCTGATCACCTACGACCGCCCCGGCTTCGGCTGCTCCACCCCGCAGCCGGAGCGTCGGGTGGTCGACGCCGCGGCCGACGTGGCCGCCATCGGCGACCACCTGGGGCTGGACCGCTTCCCGGTGTTCGGCGTCTCCGGGGGCGGCCCGCACGCGCTGGCCTTCGCCGCCCGCCACCCCGAGCGCGTGACCAGGGTGGGCACGCTCGCGAGCCTCGCACCGCGCGACGCCGCGGACCTCGACTGGACCGACGGGATGAACGAGGGCAACACCCGCAGCGCGCACGTGGCCGTGACGGACCGTCAGGCAGTGCTGGCCCACCTGACCCAGGCCGGTACGGCCGGACTCCCGCCGATGCCCGAGGTCGAGCGGGCGGTGCTCGCGCGGCCCGAGGTCGGTGCGATGCTCGGCCCGGCGTTCGCGGAGGCGGTCCGGCCGGGGCTGGACGGCTGGGTGGACGACGTCCGCGCCCTGTTCGGCACCCCGTGGGGCTTCGACCCCGCCGAGGTCACCGCCCCGGTACGGCTCTGGCACGGCGGACTGGACACCCTGGTGCCGCCCGCCCACGCCCGCTGGCTCGCCGCCCGGATGCCCACCGCCGCCCTGACCCTCCAACAGGACGCGGGCCACGCCGGGCACTTCGACGCCACCCCCGCCCTGCTCGCCTGGCTGCTGGACCGCTGACGCCCCGCCCACCGCCCGGGCCGTCCCTCGCATCGCGAACGGCCCGGGCCGGGCCGGCCACGGCCGTGAGCGGCAGTGCCGCCCCGGCGGCCGGCGCGCCCGCCCGCAGGCGTCGGCGCGTGGTGGTGTTCGCCTGGTCGGTGGAGTGGAGAGATCGCACGTCGGACACGCCCCCGTGAGGTGACAGCTCGTCAAAGCTCGTCCCACAGCCGGTCCGTGGGCACGCGAGGACGCTCTCACGCCCGGTCCGCCCTGACGTCCGACCGTGGGTCCACATCCGTGGGACGATCCCCTTCGCCCTACAGGCCGACGATGAGCTGGATGCAGACGATCTTGACGAGGATCGCCAGCGCGAACAGCGTCGAGTACCCCGTGTTCACCCGCGCGTCCGAGACCCGGGTGTTGGCGTAGGCGGTGATCGCCGGGTTCCCGACGTAGCCGGCCAGCAGGCCCATCGTCCGGGGCCGGCTCTGGCCCAGGAGGCGGGCCACCAGCACCATCAGCGCGTAGCTCAGCAGTGCGCCGATCAGCAGCACCACCAGCAGCTTCAGCCCGAACAGCGAGAACGCGTTCCGGCGGAACGCGTAGCCCGAGGTCAGGCCCACGCACGCCAGGAAGAGCAGCAGGCCGATCTGGCGCAGGGTCAGGTTGGCCCGGGTGGGCAGGGTCCAGACCAGCGGGCCCGTGCGGCGGAGCCGGCCCAGGACCATGGCCATCACCAGCGGGCCCGCCGCCGGGCCGAGGGAGAGGGTGGTGGCGCCGACGGTCAGGCTCGGGATGCCGATCAGGAAGCCCAGGGCGAGCCCGATGCCGAGGCTGACGGCGCTGACCTCGCTCACCTTGGCCTCGGTGTCCCCCAGGAAGGCGCCGACCTCCGCCGAGCGCTCCCGCGGCATCACCACCCGTACCCGGTCGTCCAGTTGGAGCAGCAGATCGGCGCGGGCCAGCAGTTCCTGGTCCCCGCGCCGCACCCGGGAGACGAGCGCGCCGAAGCGCTCCTCCAAACCGAGCTCGGCCACCGTGCGGCCGGCCAGGTCCGGGTTGGTCAGCAGGACGCGCCGGTAGTCGACCAGGTCGCGGCGGTCCAGCAGGTGTTCGCCGGCCTTCTCGCCGAGTGCGGCCACGGCGGCCGCGACCTGGTCGGGGCCGCCGACCACGACCACCAGGTCGCCGGGCGTCAGGCGGTCGAGGTGGTGCGCCACCTCGGGCGTCCCGCCCGGGCGGCGGAGGACGCTGGCCAGCAGCCGGCCCTGCGCCACGCCGGGGACCTCCGCCCAGCGCAGGTCGTGCCGGACCGCGACCGTCACCGTGACCAGGCGGCGCGGCAGGTCCTCGCCCGGGTCGCGGCGCCCCGGCCAGCTGCGGACGGTGGCGAGGCCCGCGACGAACAGGATGGTGACGACCACTGCCAACGGGTAGCCGATGGCGTAGCCGACGGCCGGCTGCGCGGGGTCCGCGGAGGCCGCCTGCGCGGCCGCCAGACCGGGGGTGGTGGTGCCGATGCCCGCGTAGCCGCCGGCCAGGTACGGGCCGCTGATGCCGAAGACCTTGTTGCCCAGCAGCCCGACCGCGACGGCGGTGACGACCAGGGCGACCACCGCACCGGCCATGACGGCCAGTTGCGGCCTCAGCTCGCGGAAGAACGCCGGGCCGGACTCCAGTCCGACGGTGTAGACGTACAGGGCCAGGCCGAGCACGGACACCCCTGCGGGCACGGCGCGGCCGATGTCCGGGTCCAGGGCGCCGATCAGCAGGCCCGCGAAGAGCACTCCGGCGGCGCCGAGGCGGACCGGGCCGAGCCGGGCCAGACCGAGCAGCGAGCCCAGTGCGATCACGGCGAAGAGCGTCACCCAGGGGTTGTCGGCGAAGAACTGCCACATGACGCCCACTCAGCCACAGCCCCCGCCCGGTCACCAAGTCCCGTGCGGCATTCGGCGCAACCCGGTCGCCCTGACGGGGGCCCTCAGGACCGACCCGTCCTGACAGGGCGTCAGCGCAGCACCCCCGCCAGCAGGTCCGCCCCCAGCGAGGTGGTGGCCGCCAGGTCGAGGCTGTAGAGCACGTAGCGCCCTTGGCGGCGGGAGGAGAGCAGGCCCGCGCGGCGCAGCACCGCGAGGTGGCGGGAGACCTCCGGGTCCGTCAGCTCCCAGGCGCGGGCCAGTTCGCCGGTGGTGTGCGGGCCGCGGGCCAGGGTGCGGACCAGCCGGAGCCGTACCGGGTGGGCGAGGGCGTCCAGGCGCAGGCGGACGGTCTCCAACGGGACGGGGCCGCCCTCCTCGGGCCGGACGGCGGCGGGGTACTGGACCACGGGCTGCCATCCCGGTGCGTACACCACGACCAGGTGGGGGTGGCCGTAGAGCGTGGGGAGGAAGGTGACGCCGGCCGGCCCGGCCTCGGCGGCGCTGTCCTGGAGCTTGTCCAGGACCAGTGAGCGGCCCTCGGCTCCCACGGCGATCGCGCCGTTGACGGCGGCCATCGCCGCCCCGAGGCCCTGCCGGCGCAGCAGTTCGGCCTTGACCCGGGCGTCCTCGGCCAGCCGGGGGACGGTGCCGGGCCAGGCGGCGTCGAAGAAGGCCTCGCCGCACTGCTCCAGCGTCTCCCGCACCCGGGCCCGGACCACCGCCGGGTCGGTCAACAGCCGCTCCGCGAAGGCCTCCTGGGCCGCGCCCCGGGCCTGGGCACGGCCCAGTGCCTCAGCCCGGGCCTCGGGGTCGCGCAGCGGCGAGCGGCCCGCGAACTGCAGCCGGTTGCTGCCGCAGGTGGTGACCAGGGCGGAGTGGGCGTAGCGGTCGTCGTCGATCAGGTCGACCTCGTCCAGCTCCTCGGCGAGGGTGGCCCGGGGCCGGGCCGGGACGAGGAAGTCGGCGCGTGAGGAGCGCCAGAGGAACTCGGCCTCGTGCAGCCGCTCGGCGAGTTCGGGCCGCAGCGCGCCGCGCACGCCGGCCGCCCAGCCGGCCAGGTGCGGATGGTGGTCGGGGGCGGCCAGCACGTGCAGCATCGCGGTGAGTTCGGCCAGCGGGGAGACGGCGAAGCGGATCCGGCCGCTGGGGGTGCCGGTGAGGTCGATGCGCAGGGTCACCCGGTCATCCTCCCTGGTCGCGGGCGGGGCGGTGCCGCGGGTTGACGGAAATCGTCAACCGACGTGACCGCCGCCGCGGCCCGGGCGCACGGTGTCCGCCATGACCACCACCGCACCTCCGTCCGCCCGCCGCTCCCTCACCCTCCGTCAACTGACCGCCGCCGGCGGCGGACCGCGCTACGCCGCCGCCCTGGCCGTGGACGCCCTGGGCACCGGCCTGCTGCGCCCGTTCCTGCTGCTGTACGGGATCACCGTGCTGGGCCTGTCCGCCACGACCGCCGGTCTGGCGATGACAGTCGGCATCGTGGCGGGTCTGGCCTGCCTGCCTCCGCTGGGCCGCTGGCTCGACCGGGGCGCGCGCAGCACGGCGGTCGCCGCCTCGATGCTGGTACGGGTCGCGGGGGTGGTGGTGCTGCTGGCCGCGCCGGCCGGCGCGGGCACCGGGCCGTTCACCCTGGCGGCGCTGCTGTTGGGCGTCGGCAACCAGTCCTGGCCGGCCGCGCACGCCGCGCTGGTGGCCACCGTCAGCGAGGGGCGGCTGCGCGACGCGGCACTGGCGGGTGCCCGGTCGGTGCGCAACGCCGGGCTCGGGGTGGGGGCCCTGCTGGCGGCGGGTGCGATGGCCGCCGGGCCGGGCGGGCTCCGGGTACTGGCGGTCGCCTCCGGGGTCGGGTACCTGGCCGCGGCCGGGCTGGCCTGGTCGGTGCGGGTGACGGCGGATGCGACGGTGCGTCAGGACGCGCCCGGGGCCGGGCCGGCGCCGCGGCTCGGCGCGCTGCTGGGGGCCAACGTGCTGTACGTGTTCTGCCTGAACGTGCCGGAGATCGCGGTGCCGCTGGTGCTGGTGGAGCAGCTGCACGCCTCCCCGACCTGGGCGGCGGCGGTGTTCGTCGCCAACACCGTGCTGGTCGTGACGCTCCAGGTGCCGGTGACCACCTGGAGCGCCCGCTGGTCGCGCGGCACCGTCATGGCCGCCTCCGGCGTGGTGCTGGCCCTCGGCTACCTCGGCTTCCTGTTCGCCACCGGCCTCGGGCCGGCGGCGGTCGCCCTGGTCTCGGTGCCCTTCACCCTCGGCGAGATCCTCTACGCCGGCAGCTCGACCGCCCTGGTCACCGCGCTCGCCCCGCCCGCCCTGCTGGGCCGCGCGCTGGCCCGCTTCCAACTCTCCACCGGCTTCGGCCTGGCCGTCTCCCCCGCCGCGATCACCGCCCTGGCGGCCCACGGCCCCGCCCCCCTCTGGGGCACCCTGGCCGCCGGCACGGCCGGAGCCTCGGCCGCCGTCTGGCGCGAACGCCACCGCGCGTAGCGGCTGACCTCCCGTCAGCGCGCCCCGACGTGCGCGCCCCTCCGGCTCCGGTACCTGCTAAGGCCGCCCGGGTACCGCCCGGACGTGCGCCAGCACCTCCGCCGCCAGCCGGGCGTCCAGCGCCCTCGGCAGACTGTGGCCCAGCCCGTCGACCAGCACGAGCCGGGCCCCGGGGATCGCCTCGGCGGTGGCCCGGGCGTGCGCGGGCGGGAACAGCGGGTCCCGGGTGCCGTGCAGCACCAACGTCGGCGCGGAGATCCCGGCCAGTTCGCCGGTGTCCCCGCTCCCGGCCGCACCGGCCATAGTGTGGTTCAGCCCGGCCCGCAGGTCGCGGGCCCGCGCGTGCACCAGGCGCTCCATCGCCTCGTACTCCGCCGGGTCGAACGGCAGCTCCGGGCCGTGCAGCACCCGCCACAGCGGCATCCGCGCCGCCAGGTACCCCTCCGGCCCGGCCGCCGGGTCCGGCAACGAGGCCATCAGAGCGGCCATCAGCTCCGGCGTGGGGAGCGGCAGTTCGTCCGCCGCCGGCTGCTCGCTCGCCAGCATCCGGGCCAGGGCGGCCGCCGTGTCGGTGCCCAGCGGCTGGGAGGAGAGCACGGTGAGGCTGAGCACCCGCTCCGGATGGGAGACGGCCAGCCGCTGCGCGATCACCCCGCCGAGGGAGGCGCCCACCACGTGGGCCCGGCGGGCGCCGACGGCGTCCAGCACGGCGAGCGCGTCGGTGGCGAGGTCGCGGACGGTGTAGGGGTGGGCGGCGAAGTCGACCACCGAGGAGCGGCCGGTGTCCCGGTGGTCGTAGCGGATCACCCGCAGGCCGCCGGCCACCAGCCGGGCCACCAGTCCGTCGTTCCACTGGACGCCCTGGGCCTGCGCGCCCATCACCAGCAGCACCACCGGGTCGCCCTCGGCGCCGAACTCCTCCGCCCACAGCTCCAGACCGTCGGCGGGGACGGTCAGTTGACGGCCGGTCGGATCGTAGGTCTCATTTTCCTGCATGGTCGTTCAACATAATGGCGATCAGGCGTCCGCGCCACGGCTTTTCCGCGCAGACTCCGGGGAGTTGGACACCACCGCCCCGGCCACGGCAGGCTGAGCACCGTGGCCGGAGTCAAGGGGCAGGTGCAGCAGCGGGGCGTCGAACGGCGCCGGGCGATGGTCGACGCCGCCCTCGAACTCTTCGGCAGGCAGGGCGTGCGCGGCACCGGCCTGGCCGCTGTCGCGGAGCGCGCCGGCACCACCGCATCCGCCCTGATCCACCACTTCGGCAGCAAGGACGGCCTGGTCCGGGCGGTCCTCGCGGAGGCCGACCGGCGGGCGCTCGCCCGGCTCGGCGCCGCCCCCGAGGCCGAGCCCACCCTGGAGCAGGCCTTCGCCTGGTTCGTCCGCGACGCCGAGCACACCGCCGCCGCCGAACGCGAACTGACGGCCCTCCACACCACGCTGACCGCCGAGAACCTGACCCCCGGCACCGCCCTGCACGACTGGTTCCGCGACCGGGGCCGGGCCCTGCGCTCCCACCTGGCCGCCGCCTTCGCCCGCGCCGCAGCCGACGGCACCGCCCGCCCCGACCTCGACCCGGCCACCCTCGCCGCCGAGACCGCCGCCTTCCTCGAGGGCGCCCACCTCCTCTGGCTGCTCGACCCCGAGCACATCGACCTCCCGGCCCTGCACCGCAGCTACTTCACCGGCCTCTCCGCCCGCCTCACCCCGCCCCCGGCCTGACCGGCCCGGCACGACGAACTCCCCGAGAGGAACGGGCTCTTGTCCCGGCTGTCCGGCCCGCACATCCTGGACACCCGGCGGCAAAGGGGGTGGGGGCGGTGCGCAACGGCCAGGATCGCCCGATGGTGGCGGTGCTCGCGGCAGCCCTGGCGGCGGCCGGCATCACAGGAGGCGTGCTGCTGCTGGGGCGCTCCTCGGTCTGGCTCGTCGGCCGCTGGGCACACGCCGACCAACTCAACGAGGGCGTCATGCTCGCCGCCGTCCCCCTCCTGCTCGTCCTGCTCCTGTTCAGCGCCGGCCGCCTGCCCCCGTGGCGATGGCGCCTGACCCTGGGAGCGTTCCTCCTCTTCGCGGCCGGCTGGCTGCTCTTCCAGTGGACCACCGTGCAGACGGCCCAGGCGCACGTCCTGCACGAGCGCGGACGGGCCGCCCACGGCGTGGTGGTGAGCGTCCAGGTGAACCGCGACGGCGACTCCCGCGCGGTGGACGTCCGCCTCGAGGACGGGACACGGGTCGACGGGGTACGCGTCGGCTTCGCCTCCGCCGCGCCGGACCCCGGCACCGAGGTGCTCCTCACCCTCGACCCCGACGGCCCCGTCCCCGCCCGCCTGGGCCCCGTCCCCGGGGCGCCCGACACCACCCTCCGAAACGCCGCACTGGCCGCCGTGGCCCTCGCCTCCCCCGTCCTCGGCCTGCACCTCGCCCGGCCGCTGCGGAGCCGCCTGACGCGGCGTGAAAGAGTGGAGCGATGAAGACGATCGGGCTGCTCGGCGGGATGAGCTGGGAATCGACGGCGGAGTACTACCGGCTGCTCAATGAGCTGACCCGGGAACGGCTCGGCGGACTGCACTCCGCCAAGTGCGTGCTCCTCTCGGTGGACTTCGCCGAGGTCGAGCGCCTGCAGGTGGCCGGCGACTGGGAGGCGGCGGGCGACCTGCTCGCCGCAGCCGCGAAGTCGGTGGAGGCCGCCGGGGCCGAGCTGCTCCTGATCTGCACCAACACCATGCACAAGGTCGCCGACCGGGTCGCGGAGGCGGTGGACATCCCGCTGCTGCACCTCGCCGACGCCACCGCAGCCGCAGTGCTCGCGGCCGACGTGCGGCGGGTCGGCCTGCTCGGCACGGCCTTCACCATGGAGCAGGACTTCTACCGCGACCGGCTCGCCTCCCACGGACTCGACGTCCTGGTCCCGGACGCCCCCGGACGCGCCCTGATCCACCGGGTCATCTACGAGGAGCTCTGCCTCGGCATCGTCCGCGAGGAGTCCCGCACCGCCTACCGCCAGGTGATCGCCGACCTGGTGGCTGCCGGCGCCGAGGGCATCGTCCTCGGCTGCACCGAGATCGAACTCCTCGTCGGCGAAGCCGACAGCCCCGTCCCGGTCTTCCCCACCACCCGCATCCACGCCGAAGCCGCCGTGTCGGCCGCCCTCTGGCCGCCCCACGCGGCCTTCACCCGCGGCGACCGGGTGCGCTTCCGCGCCGCCGAGGACCGGCAGGACCCGCCGCGCTCCGTCCTGCCCGAACAGGTCGGCACCGCAGCGGTGGTCCTGGACGCCGAACTCCGGGACGGGGAAGTGGTCTACGCCCTGGAGCTGACCGGCCCGCCCGTGCTCCGCGACGGGCACCACCTCACCGGTCCCCCCGGGATCACCTGGACGATGCCCGAGCACTTCCTGGAGCCCGACGGCGAGTCCACCGGCCAGGACTGACTCCACGTCGGGCCCGGCCGGCCCCCCTCACCCCGGCCGTGTCGCCCGAGTGATCTCGGCAAGCTGGTCGCCCCACGAGGCATGATGCCCCGATGGGACATCTACCTGTCGATCTGCGTGCTTCCCTTCGGTTCTTCGCGTTCTACCTGGCCAACGGCACGGTCGATGTGGACCTGCTCGACGGATTCGACTACCGGCCGGCCCTGTTCCGGTTCGGCTCTCCCTTGGAGCAGGTCTTCGCCATCTACAGCAACGTGCTGGAGATCGACTCCGATGGAAACGTGCTCAACGACGGAGATGCCCAGTACCGCGCAGCCCAGTGGATTCGCGGCTTCTGCGACCCCACGTACCAGGTGGAGCCGCCGTTCCAGGCCTGGGAGACCGAACTCCACGGGCCATGAGTGACCGGACTCGAACCTGGACCGGGAGGCCCTGGGCCGGTCGAGCAGGCAGTCTGCCGCGGCCATCGTCGTCCTCGGCCGCTACACCTTCTTGTCGCGCCGCAGCCGCCCGAACGAGCACCTGCCACACCTCCGCCCGGCCGGGCAACGGCCTCCTCGTGCGCTCTAGTCGTGGCCGCGGTGGATGACCATGAGCTGGTCGCGGGTGGCGTTGCGGTCGCGGTAGGCGGTCACCGCGGGGCTGGAGACGCTGGCGTGACCCGGCAGGCGCTGGTCCGGGCTCCAGGTGGTGCCGTCGTAGGCGGTCCACCACAGCTGCTGGTCGTGGCCGCCGCGGTGCACGCAGTACAGCTTCCCGTCGAAGACGGCCAGGCCCGGGCCCTCGGCGGAGAACTGGCCGGGGAGCCGGGTGTCGGCGGACCAGCTGGTGCCGTCGAAGACGGCGTGCCAGAGCTGGGTGTTGCCGTTGCCCTGGTGGACGAGGTGGAGCTTGCCGTCGTAGACGGCGAGGGCGGGGTTGGAGCCGGTGGTGTGGTCCGGCAGTCGGGTGTCGGGGGACCAGGTGGTGCCGTCGTAGGTGGTGTGCCAGAGGTCGCGGTTGCCGACGCCTTGGTGGACGCAGTGGAGCCTGCCGCCGTAGACGGCCAGGGCCGGGCCCCTGGAGGTGGTGTGGTCGGGCAGTTTGGTGTCGGCGGACCAGGAGGTGCCGTCGAAGACGGTGTGCCACAGGCGGATGTCGCTGCCGCCGCCGCGGTGGACGCAGTGCAGCCTGCCCTCGAAGACGGCCACGGCCGGGCCGTCCGCGCTGCGGTGGTCGGGGAAGCGGGTGTCGTCGGACCAGCCCTTGTCCGGGTCGTAGACCGTCCACCACAGGTGGTTGTCGTCACCGCCGTAGCCGCGGTGCACGCAGTACAGTCTGCCGTCCAGCTCGGCCAGCGCCGGGTGGGAGCCGCTGTGGTGGGCGGTGAACTTCTTGTCCGTGCTCCAGCCCTTCTCGGACTCGAAGACCGTCCACCACAGACTGGTGTCACCCACGGGGCCCAGCGGGATCGGGATGAGCATCCCCGGGGCGATCCACGGGGAGACCAGCTTGCACCCGTTGGGGGTCCCGGCGCCCTTGATCCACAGTGCCCTGATCTTGCAGTACATCTTGATGAACGGGGCGAACGGCGCCAGCGGCGGGATCGCGGAGACCGCGATGCCGATGAGGTTGGTGATCAACGCGGCGGCCTTGGCGGCCTCGGCGTTCAGGTACACCTCGAACCCCCACCAGTAGGTGACCGCGTAGACCTCCGCCCCCTCCTTCGCCAACTCTTCCGCCAGCGCCCGCAGTTCCTCCTGGACCTGCGGGGACAGCTCCGCGACCTGCTTGTCCGCCAGCAGCCGACCCTGCTCCCACTCCTCCAGCGCGGCCAGCCGCACCCGCTCCTCAGCCGCCGCCACGACACCGGACTGCGGGGAGGTCTCGTCATCCATGCCCTGCGCACCTCATGTTCCTACTCGTACGAACCAGCCCTCGGTGACGAGGCAACAACTCCTGAGGGCGGTGGCGGGCCAGGCACGCCCTCGGCGCCGAAGAGTTGACCCCATCGGGTTACCTGGGCCGACCTGGTGTCCGCCGGGAGCGTTCGGGTGACCCTTGAGCGGGGGAGCCGGACCCGGGCCGTGGCCCTCCGCCACGATGCCGGTCATGACGTCTTCCATGGAGGATCGGGGGCACGACCTCGTGCGCTTCCACAGGTACATGGCCGTGGACGCCGGCAAGGTCGCCATCAGGAGATGTGACAGCCCGTTCCCCCACGGGTGGAACGCGTTCACCGCCCACTCCTGACCGCACGAACGCTCCCCGGCTGTGGAAATGGACTCGACGTCCGCTGAGCAGTGCTCGATTCAGTAGCCCCTGTAGTACACGTCGTAGAGAGCCGAGCGCTCCTCCACCGAGAAGCCCTCGAACGCGCCGTCGGCCTCGAGCTTGGACAGTCGGTCCAGCGCCTCCGCGGCAGAAGGCTCCGGGTGCGCCGAGAGGTACTCCTTCGTCGCATCGAGCCCGTGCCCGAGCAGGAGCTCGATGTCGATCGAGCAGCCCGCGTCGAAGCTGGCCCGCTTCGCGCTCCAGATGAGAAGCACATCGTCGATGCCGCCGCTGTTGAACAGTTGGATACAGCAGAGCTTCATCAGTTCGGTGTCGCCGTAGCCCTGGGACTGTCGCTCGAGCCTCGTGTGCTCTCTGAGCGCTGAACGGATCTCGTCGAGGTCAGCGCCGACGGGACGGAGCCCGTAACGGTGGAAACTCTGCTCATCGTCCAACGGTTGCCCCCTGATCGTTCGCTGGTCACGGCGCGCGCACCAGCTCAATCGTTTCCATTCCTGCGATCCAACGTCCGACACAGCCACCGCACTCCCCCCACCCGAGGGACGGGAGTTCACTCGTTGATGGCCTCGATGCCCCGGGCCTTCAGCTCCGCCAGGTGGTCGTGCATCTGCCGCAGCTCCTCCTCCGGATGGCCCTGCCACTCCCGGAGCTCCGCGACGACGCGCAGGGGCTGCCGGGAGCGGTAGGAGCGGGTCGGGTTGCCGGGGAACTTGCGGTCCGTCAGGTTCGGGTCGTCCTCGAACGGGCCGGTCGGTTCGACGACGTAGATCCGCCCCCGCCCCTCCCCCGCGGCGAGCTCCGCGCCCCAGACGGCGGCGTTCAGGGTGGCGCTCAGGTAGACGAAGTTGGCCTTCTCGCCCTTGCCGTAGTTGGAGCCGTACCCGGGCTCCAGCAGCCCGCCGACCGCCACGACCGCCTTGGTGCCGTGGAAGAACGGGCCCGGGTCCCCGCTGCCCCACCTGACCGGCTCGTTCACGCCGCACCCGCCTCACGCCTCGACCTTCAGGACCCTGCCCATTCCAGCACACCGGCACCCCGACGGGGCGTCAGGACGGCAGGTAGCGCGCCCAGTCGTAGAGCTGGCGGGCCGCGTCGCCGAGAGCGGTGGCGTAGAGCGTGCCGGGGAGGCCGCCGGCGAGCTCCTCCGTCGTGGTGGTGACCCCGACGACGGTGCCGGTACCGGTGCGGGTGTCGAAGGCGGCGAACTGCGGGCCGCCGCTGGCGCCGTGCGACATGTCGCAGGTGGTGCCGCGGAGCGGGGGCGCGGCCGGGGAGGTGCGGACGGGACCGGCGCAGTGGATCATGCGGGAGCCGGTGTACTTGCCCTCGGGGTTGTTCAGCCGGTCCTTGGGGTAGCCGAAGACGTGCGTGAACTCGCCCTCCCTCCGCGGGGAGAAGGCGATCCGCTGGCTCCCGGTGACGTCCGCGACCCGGCGTCCGTCGGCGGAGCGGTTGAGCACCGCCGTCGCCGCGTCGTGACCGCCCAGGGCCGCCTCGTCGGAGGTGGCGGCGGTGTCCCAGGCGCTCGACGTCGCCATGACGGCGACGCTGAAGCCGCCGAGCGGCCTGCTGCCGTTGCGGTAGCCGGGGACGAAGTACAGGTTGTGCCGCCAGGTGTCGGCGGCGGCTGACGGACCGGCACCGCGCAGGCAGTGCGCGGCGGTGACGACGGTGGAGCGGTTCGGGGCGGTGACCACCGTGGCGGTGCAGCTGCCGTCGTAGCCGTCGTCGAAGGTGAAGAAGAGCCGGCCGACGCTGCGCTCCACGGCGCCGCCGTGGGTCCACACGGCGCCGGGGTCGGGGGTGTCGGCGGGCAGCGGCCTCGGGTCGGCGGGCGTGTGGTCGTCCTCCGGCACGGGGGTGATCTCCGGGATGAGGGCCCCGGCCAGCCGCATCCGGTCCGGGGTCCAGTAGGCGTCGATCCGCGCGCGTTCCGGCGCGGTGGTGGCGCCGGTGTGCACGCTGAGGCCGCTGCCGCCGGCCGTGGCGGCGAAAGCGGCCGGCGGCAGCGCCACGGCCGTGGCGGCGGTGATCAGCAGTGCCCCGGCGACTGCGGTGCCACGGGCGGTTCGGGTTCGGGTGATGTTCGACATGCGGGAAAGGTAGGCCGGTCATGTCAGGGTCCGGCCTCGGCTGGATCTCGGCCGTCCGGCGAACGGGTCATGATCGCGTAACGACCGCGCGAGGAGAACTCGGTGACGAACCGTCGGACGCGTCGGACGCCCGACCCGTTCGGCCGCACTCGGCGGGACACACGGCCCCACCTCGGCGGTTGACGCAGCGTCACCACTTACCGTTCTGATCGTATTTGTCACTGATCAGGAGGAATGCCCGATGCCCCGACCGGGACGCCGACGCCGCCCACTCCGCCCGCCGCTACGGATCGCGCTGGTGCTCGGCCTGCTCCTGGGATCGGCCGGCACCCTCCTCCCGCTCGCCTCGGCGGCGGACGCGCGCAGCTCGGTCGGCATCACCAAGACCCACGACCCCTCGGGCCAACCCCTCGAGCCGGGTGACGAGTTCACCTACACCCTGGCCGGGCAGTGCTCCGGCCTGACCGTGGACTGCGTCCACTTCACCGTCACGGACACCCTCCCGGCCGGGCTGGAGGTGACCAGCCTCCCGCAGTCCACCAGCACCCGCGACGTCACCTACGACGCCGGCACCCGCCTGCTCACCGTGGTCTACAAGCAGCCGCTGCAGAACCCCGCGGGCGAGACCGGCCTGCGGGCCGGCCAGGCCGGCAGCGTCGAGGTCGGCATGCGCGTCCCGGCCGACACCCAGCTGGCCGACGGCACCGTGCTGACCAACACCGCCGACGTGAAGGCGGACAACGCCGATCCCGCCTCCGCCTCGGACGACGTCACCGTCTCCATCCCCCGCGTCGTCAAGCCGGTGGCCACCAAGAGCTGGACGGACGGCTCGGCGGTCGCGGGAAGCGGCGAGGAGAGCACCCTCACCCTCGGGGTCCGCAACAACTCCAGCTCCTCCGCCCAGGTGAGCAGCCTGACCGTCTCCGACACCGGCCAGCAGACCTTCGAGTACTTCGACTTCGAGTCCGCCACCGTCACCGCCTTCCCGGCCGGCGCGGACCGGGCGGCCCTGACCGTGACCACCGCCTCCGGCGCCACCGTCACCGGCCCGTCGATCAGCGCCCCCGGGCCGCTGCCGCTGCCGGCGGGCGTCGCACCCGGGGACGTCACCGGCTTCTCGGTCACCTTCACCAACAGCAACGGCGATCCTCTGCCCTACGACCCGAACGGCGGCACCGTCACGGTCGGCCTGAAGCTGCGCGACACCGCCCGCTCCACCGGGCAACCGCTGCGCCCCACCGACAAGGTGACGGTCTCCAACTGCGCCACCCCCTCCGCCCAGGACCCGGTCGCCGGGACGGCCACCGGCACGGCCGCCTGCGCCCCGTACGACATCCTCCCCGACGTGCTGGTGCTCACCGGCACCAAGAAGTTCTTCCCGGACACCAACGGCGACTTCACCCAGCAGAGCGACGAGCACGCCGTGGCCGGTGAGGGCTCGCCCGTGACCGCGATGGTCGACGTCACCAACGCCTCCCCGTTCCCGGTGAAGTCCGTCACCGTCACCGAACCGCAGCCGGGCACCGAGGCCGACTTCGCCAAGGTCCAGGTCCAGCAGGTGCGACTGCGCTTCCCGGACGGCGCCACCCAGGCCACTCTGACGGTCCGTTACGCGGACGGCACCAGCAGCACCACCACCTACACCGCCGACACCACCGTGGACGTGGCCAAGGCCGGCACCACCGTCACCGGCGTCGAGGTCACCTACACCGGGACCGACGCCGACGGGAACCCGTCCATCGCGCCGGGCGCCGACGCCGGGCTCGACCTGCACGGGCCGCTGGCCCCGGGAGTGACGGCCGGTCAGCTGAGCGACTGCGCCGCCTTCGCCGGGGACGCCGGCCGCACCGACGGCAGCGGCACCGCCACCGGCCGGGCCTGCCAGGCCCTCACCGTCGAGGACCCGCGCTCCTCCACCGGCGGCAGCAAGTCCACCGACCAGACCGACATCCCGCCGGGCCAGCCGTTCACCATGCACCTGACGGTGCGCAACAACGGCAACATCCCGATGGTCAACCCCGTCCTCACCGACCCGCCCGCCAAGCCCGACGGCACGCCCGACTTCAGCAAGGGCACCCCCTTCAGCACCCTGCAGATCGACTCGGTGACGCTGAACCCGAGCACCTCCGGCGCCACCGTCCAGGTCTGGGACCCGACCGCCAACGCCGGGGCCGGCGGCTGGGTGGCCTACGCCGCCGCCGACACCGCGCTGCTCCAGCGGGCCACCGCGATCCGGGTCGCCTACCCCGGCGAGATCCCGCCCGGGGGCGGCTTCACCGTCGACGTGGTGGCCGAGCGCCGCCCGGGCACACCGGACGGCACCACCTTCAGCAACTGCTTCACGCTCACCGCGGACTCCGGCTACACCTCGGGCGATCCGCTCTGCTCCTCCTCGATGAACACCGGCCCGGCCTCCGACTCGGCCTCGCTCAACAAGTCGATCAGCCCCGGCCAGCTCCCCCAGTACGTCCCGGGCCTGGAGCGCCAGCACGCGGACGTGGCCCTCACCGTGGTCAACACCGGCAACATGTCGGCCAAGACCCTCCAGGTCACCGACCAGGACGCGGACTTCTTCGACGCCGTCGACCTGACCGCCATCACCTCGAACAAGATGCCCGCCGGGGCGGACCGGGTCCAGGTCGACGCCTTCGTCAACGGCGCCTGGGTGAACGGCACCCCGGCCGGCTCGGCCGCGCTCCCCGCCGGGGTGAACGCCGCCGACGTGACCGGGGTCCGGGCCACCTGGTCCTCGACCAGCACCGCCAACGACGGCTACACCCTCACCCCCTGCGGCGGCGACAGCTGCGCGGGCGTCCTGCACCTGGACGTCAGCCCGCGCCCGGCGCTGCGCTCCACCGGCGGCCCCGTCCCGGACCAGCTGGAGGACACCGTCAGCGGCAGCTACCTGACCAAGCTGGAGACCGACGGGCAGCCCGCCGCCATCTCCCCCGTGACCGCCACCCTCAAGCTGGTCAAGGGCAACCCGGTGCTCGCCGTCAGCAAGACCCCGAACACCGTGCTCGCCCCCGGCGAGGACGCCCCGTTCTACCTCAAGGTCGCCAACACCGGCACCGCCAACGTCCCGGGCCTGGTGGTCAAGGACGCCCTGCCGCCGGGCATCGCCTTCCTCGACACCTTCCAGGGCGACGGCGGCAAGCCCTTCAAGGTGACGGACGCCCAGGTCCCGGCCGGGACGGCGCCGGTGCCCACGCCGGTCTTCACCGAGACCACCAGCGGCAGCCGGGTCTCCGCCCTGACCTGGGACTTCTCGAAGAACGCCGACGGCACCCCCTGGGTGCTGGCCCCCGGGGCGACCTTCACCATCGAGTTCCACGTCACCCTGGAGCCGGGCATCGACGCCGGACAGACCGTCACCAACACCATGGGCGCCACCTCCTCGGACCCGGCGCTGGCCTGCGACGGGCCGGGCGACCGGGACGGCGCCTTCGGCGCCGGGCTGTACTGCACCGCCTCGGCCACCCTCAGCGCCAAGTCGGGCGCGGCCTTCACCGCCCGCAAGTGGGTGTCCGGCAACGACGCGCTCGGCTGGTACAACGTCCAGACCGGCACCGCCGTCCCGGTCGGCGGCGAGGGCTGCCTGGCCACCACCGACGCCGACGGCCGCCGCTACACCTCCACCCCCTGCATCGCCCTGGTCAACCCCGGCGACCGCTACCAGTACCTGATGCGCCTTCAGAACGCGGGCACCGAACCGGCCAAGGCGATGCGGATCGTCGACCGCTTTCCGGTCCAGGGCGACCGCGGCGTCCTGCTGGACCAGCCCCGCAACACCGCCTGGGACCACCGCCCGACGCTGGCCACCGCCCCGCGGCTGACCGGCCCGGGCAGCATGACGGCCGCCTACGAGAACACCGAGCCGCTCTGCACCGACGACCTGAAGATGGGCGGCGCCGGCTCCTCGGCGGCCCGCTGCCCCGCCACCACCTGGGACGACCCCTTCGGCCCGCAGGCCGTCGGCCTGCGCCTCGACCTCACCTTCTCCCCCACCCTGGCCCCCGGCGGCACGGTGGACGTCACCTACGCCATGGACACCCCGCTGGACGTGGCGCACAACGGCGACCCGACCATCGCCTGGAACTCCTACGCGCACAACGAGACCACCGACCGGGCCGGCACCGACCGGGTGCTCCAGCCCAACGAGCCCGTCCAGGTCGGGGTGGCTCTCGGCTACGGCGCGCTGAAGCTGGCCAAGGCGCTGGGCAAGCACCCCGAGGCGCTCGGCCCGCTGATGTCCCGGGTGCCGTTCCCGTTCCACGTCACCTGTGTCCTGCAGCCGCAGGGCAATCCGGCCCGGACCGTCGTGGACCAGGACTACCGGGTCACCGTGGACGCCCCGGTGACGGTCGATCACCTCCCGGCCGGCACCGTCTGCCAGGTCTGGGAGACCTCCGCCCGGGGCGGCCAGGCCGACCACCCGGCCTCCGCGCCGGTCACCGTGACCATCACCCCGGGCCTCGGCACCCCGTCGGTGCAGACCGCCACCGTGACCAACGACTTCGAGTTCGGCGCGCTCACCCTGGCCAAGCAGCTCACCGGCGAGGCCGCGGGCTACGCCGCCGGGCTCACCTTCCGGGTGAAGGTCTCCTGCGCCCTGCCCGACGCCGCCGGGGCCGCCGGGGGTCTGGTGCTCCACCACACCTACGAGCTGACCTCCGGTCAGCCCGTGGTGATCTCCCCGCTGCCCGTCAACTCCCGCTGCTGGGCCGAGGAGATCGACACCGGCGCGGCCGCCGAGGCCGTGGTCGACCACGGCACGGCCGAGGACCCGGTGGTGATCACGGCGGACTCCAGCGCCACCATCACCGTCACCAACACCTTCCCGGCCGCCCGGCTGACCGTCCGCAAGACGGTGGTCAACGGCCCCGCCGGCCCCTACACCCTCGGCCTCGTCTGCACCACCGCCGCCGGTCCGGTGCCGCTGGCCGCCGAGGACCGCTCCTTCGCCCTGACGGACGGTCAGAGCCGCACCGTCACCGCCCACCGGCTGCCGGTGATCGTCGGCGAGTGGGGCCCGCCCAGCGCCCGCACCCCCGGCAACCGCGAACTGGTGCGGCGTCAGACCGCCGCCAT
>NZ_JBSGEL010000094.1:0-23926 GCF_053602875.1 Kitasatospora sp. NPDC004289
AACCCAGCTCGCGTACCGCTTTAATGGACGGAACGGTGGTTGCCGTTCCGTCGGACCCCGCCCTCGTGGTGCGCGGCGCGGCCGTCAGGCCGACGCGGTGCGGAAGACCAGGACCTTGGTGCCCCAGAAGCGGGCGGCGGTGGCCAGCACCATGCCGATCACGCTGCCGGAGACCAGGTCCGCCGTGGTGCTGGTGAAGCCCAGCAGGTAGTGCGAGGTGCCCAGGCAGGCGAGCTGGATCAGGGCGCCGGCCACGCTGACCACCAGGAACATCGCGGTCTCCCGGCCGACCTCGGCGGGGCTCCCGGCCCCGCTCCGCTCGCGGAAGGTCCAGTACTTGTTCCCGACGAAGGCCACCGCGGTGGAGGCCGTCAGCGAGACCACCCTGGCCGGGATGACTCCCATCGGGTCGTCCAGCAGCAGGAAGAGCACGACGTCGGTGACGTAGCCGAGGCCGCCCACCACACCGAACTTGATCAGCTCGGGCAGCAGGGCGCGGAGCCTCCCGGAGGGGGCCCCGGCGTGTGCCTGGGTCATCAGACGCCGACCACGGAGAGGCCGAAGAGGATCACCCAGAGGGCGCCCGTCACCAGCAGCGCGCGGTCCTTGAGGACCACGTCCTCCGGCGCACCGGCCGTGCCGCGGTCCGCGAAGACGGCGTAGCGCAGCATCGCGAAGACGAACGGCACGATGGTGATCTGCTTCAGGCCCGGGTGGTCGCCGCTCGGCTCCAGCGCCCAGAGGCAGTAGCTGAGCACCGCGACGGCGGCCGCGGCCTGCCAGACGAAGCGCAGGTAGCCGGTGGTGTACTCGGCCAGCAGCTTGCGGGACTCGGCCGCCTGATCACCCATCAGCACCAGCTCGGAGTAGCGCTTGGCGGAGACCATGAACAGCGAGCCGAAGCCGGCGGTGATCAGGAACCACTGCGACAGCGGGATGCCGGAGGCCAGGCCGCCGATCATCGCGCGGAGCAGGAAGCCGGAGGTGACGAAGGCCAGGTCCACCACCAGGACGTGCTTGAGCCCGGTGCAGTACAGGAACTGCATCACCAGGTAGCAGCCGAGGGCGACGGCGGTCGGGCCGTTGCAGAGCAGCACCGCGCCGGTGATGGCGCCACCGGCCAGCAGCACGGCGGCCAGGTACGCGACCGGGAGCGGGACGATGCCGGAGGCGATCGGGCGGTTCCGCTTCACGGGGTGGGCGCGGTCCGAGGCCACGTCCATCGCGTCGTTGAGGAAGTAGATCGCCGAGGCGGCGGCGCAGAACAGGCCGAAGACGATCGCGGTCTGCTTGATCACCTCGGCGTGGCCGAGCATGCCGGCGGCGCCGGGGGCCGCCACCACGAGGATGTTCTTGACCCACTGCCGGGGGCGGGCGTTGCGGATCAGCCCGCCGGGGAGCGCGCTCAGCTTGAACGGGCGGACCGCCCAGTCGTCGGCGACCGGGGCGGTCGCCTGGGCCGGGAGCACCGCCTCGACCGGCAGCGTGCTGGTCTCAGACATTGCTGGTGGTCCCCTTGGCGATCCAGTTCCGGCTGGCGCCGGCCACGGCCGCACCGAGGGCGGCGCCGCTCAGCACGTCGGACGGGTAGTGCACGCCGACCACCAGGCGGGAGAAGCAGACCGCGCCGGCCGCCGCGCCGACCACGGTGGTGGGCAGCAGCGGGGCGAAGGCGACGGCCGCGGCGGCGGAGGAGGTCGCGTGCGAGCTGGGGAAGCTGTGCTTGCCGGCCGTGGTGACCAGCGGCTCCATCCCGGGGCCGTTCGGCCGCGGACGGCGGACCACGCGCTTGATCGCCATGCTCGCCAGGTGGGCACCGGCCACCGCGCCGGTGGCCCGCAGCCAGCTGCCCCGGCGCTCACTGTCGACCACCGCACCGGCCAGGCCGAGGGCCAGCCAGCCGGCGGCGTGCTCACCGGCCCAGGACAGCGCGCGGCTGACGTCGACGGAGCGCTGGTCGCCGAAGCGGGCCCGCACCGCGCGGTACACCCGGTGGTCGAACTCCGTGACTGCCTGCGGCAGTTCGGTCATGGAGGAACTCCTCGGAGAGAAAAGGTGAGCGGAAGGGGCGGATCAGGGGGCGGTGGCCCAGTTCCAGAAGAACCAGGTCGCGTACCACCCGGATGCGGCGCCGAGCGTGATCAGCAGGGTGTACCGGGTGGAGGCCCGGGTCTTGGCCAGCCCGGCGGCCACCGGAAGCAGCAGCGGGAAGAGCGGCATCAGGTAGCGCGGGATGATGGCCGGCCAGTGGTGCACCAGGAGGACCAGCGGGAGCGAGGCCAGCACGAAGGCGTTGAGCGCCAGCGGCAGCTTCTCGCGGAGCATGAAGAAGACCAGGGCGGGCAGGGCGATCAGCACCATGGTGGTGATGTAGTGCTGGAACTGCTGGGGCCACATCGTGGCGGTGGACTCCAGCACGTTGCGCCAGGTGGTGTCGCCCCAGTCGAAGGTCTCGCCCCAGGACTGGTCCTGGATCAGGAAGTAGGCGTTCGGCTTGTCGTAACGGACCGCCAGGTAGACCAGGTAGAAGAGCAGGCCGAGCGGCGCCAGCACCATGGCGGCGAGCGGGCGGAGCCCGTCCTTGCGCTTGATCAGGGCCCAGATCGCGGCCAGGCCGACCGCGCCGATCACGGCGGCCGAGGTCGGCCGGGAGAGCCCGGCGACGACGCAGATCAGACCGGCCAGCACCCAGCGGTGCCGGATCGCCGAGTACAGCGCCCAGACGGCGAGGGCGATGAACAGCGACTCGGTGTAGACCAGCCACTGCACGTGCGCGGTCGGGACCACGGCGAACAGACCGGCCATCATGATGCCGGTGGTGCGGTCGCGCAGGTGGGCGCCGACCTTGTACAGGCCCCAGGCGGCGAGCAGCGAGCTGACCCCGGAGACCAGCATCCCGGCGACGGTGGTGCTGACGCCCAGCCAGGAACCCCAGCGCATCAGCATCGGGTAGAGCGGGAAGAACGCCTGGCGGTTGACGCCGTAGACCAGCCGGCCGTCGTTGCCGTAGATCAGGTGGTCGCCGTAGCCGTGCAGCGCGATCTTCGTGTAGTGCACCGAGTCCCAGCGGTTCCCGATGTCCTTGAGCCAGTCCAGGTCCGCGTAGTTGGCCATGGCGAGGAAGACCAGGATGCCGAGTACCTTCAGCCCGACGTAGAGGCTGATCGCCGGTGCGGCGAGCCGGAGCTCGGTCACCAGCCGCTGCCGCCGGCCTACCGGGGGGGCGGCGTCGGGCGCACTGGTGGTCGGAGGTGAGGTGGCGAGCGTCATCGAGTGGGCTTCCTGGCCGGGGAGGCGGGCACGGGCAGCCGGACTGCGTGACGTGGAAGGGCCGGCGCAGTCGGGCACGAGGTGACTGTCAAGGCTCTCTGCCGTCCTCGGGACTGGGCCGCCCTACGCGCGGGGACTGTCCCCGCGCAACTTTAAACATACGATGAGACTTCTTATACGTTTTTCACCGCGCGTGCAACTTCCTTGCACGGAGTGCATATTGGCACAGCGCTGCATGCGACCTGGGCCACAGGTGGGGCGAACGGGGTTTCTTCACACTCCCGAGCGACGGTTAGGATGAGGCGGCCTGGGGGGTGCGCTGGGGGGTGCGTCCTTGGCGTTGGCCACTGAACTTGAGAAGCCGCCGTGACGGCAGCACGGCGCCGAAGGGCTCGTACCACATGACAGCCAGCCGCATGGAACCCGCCGTCGAGACGGAGTCCCAGAGCCGGAACGACGAGGCGCCCCCCTCGAACCGCCGCCCCGGCTCCGCCCTGGAGGAGCGCCTCACCCCGCTGTTGAACCGGACGGTCTGGCTCTGGCCGGCCCTCCTCACCCTCGTCCTGGGGATCCGGGGGAGCTGGCGGCCGCAGCCGTGGCGCGACGAGTTCGCGACCTGGAGCGCGGCCACCCGCAGCACCGGCGACCTGCTGGAACTGCTCCAGCACGTGGACGCCGTCTCCGGCGCCTACTACCTGCTGATGAACGGCTGGGTCAGCGTCTTCGGGGACTCCCCGACGATGCTCCGGCTGCCCTCCGCGCTGGCGCTCACCGGTGCGGCGGTCTTCGTCGCGCTGACGGGCCGTCGGCTGTTCGGCACGGCGAGCGGTCTGATCGCCGGTCTGCTGTTCGCGGTGCTGCCGACCGTCTCCCGGTACTCGCAGGAGGCCCGGTCCTACGCCTTCGTGGTGCTCGCGGTGGCGGCCGCCACCTTCTTCCTGTTCCGCGCGCTGGAGCGGCCGAGCTGGCAGCGCTGGCTGCCGTACGCGGTGTCGGTGGCGGCGGCCGGGCTGTTCCACATGGTCTCGCTGGTCTTCCTCTCCAGCCACGCCGTGGTGGTGGCGATGCACTGGTGGCGGGACCGCCGCAAGGGCCTGCTGTTCGGCTTCCCGGCCGCGGTGCTGATCGGGCTGGTGCCGGTGATCCCGCTGGTGCTGCTCGGCACCGAGCAGTCCAAGCGGCAGATCGGCTGGCTGCAGGCCCCCGAGCTGAACACCTTCGTCGACTACTGGCACAACATGTTCGGCTCGGCCCTGGTCAGCGCCGGCGTCCTGGCGCTGGCCGCGATCCCGGCCGGCTGGGCCAGGGGCCGCCGCCCCGCCTTCGAGATCGGGCTGATGGCGGCGTTGCCGATCCTGCTCACCTGGTTCATCTCGCAGGGTCAGACCGCGTACTTCTTCGACCGCTACCAGCTCTACACCCTCCCGGCCTGGGCGGTCCTGGCCGGAGCCGGGCTCGGCAAGCTGAAGCCGCGCTTCCTCGGCGTGGTCGGTCTGGTGGTGGTCGCGCTGCTCGGCTGGCCGGACCAGGAGAAGCTGCGCACCGCGACCGCGCACGAGAACACCAACGGCAAGGCCGCCGCGAAGGTCATCACCGACGGCTACCAGCCGGGCGACGGCTTCGCGCCGGTCCGTGGTGACAAGTCCTGGGCGATGACCGACCTGGAGATCGAGTACTACCTGCCGGACCGGGTCGAGCTCAAGGACGTCTTCGCGGCCAAGTCCGCGCTGCAGAAGGACGACCTCTTCGCCGACGCCTGCCCCCAGCCGGCCTCCTGCCTGAACGGGGTCAACCGGGTCTGGGTGGTCACCCTGGGCGAGGGCGACGACCCGTACGCCAACCTGCCGAAGAACGAGGCAGAGGCGCTGCGCGCCGCCTACAAGGTCACCCAGGTGAAGCACGTCCGCGGGCTGACCGTCTCGCTCTCGGAACGCAAGTAGGAACACCGGCGGGACAACGGGTGAACTCCTCCGGCTCCGGCCGGCGGAGTTCACCACCCGGGCCCGTTCCGCTGGGTGCGTGCGGGAACTGACGGCATGATGGACCGCGTGTCCACCCAGTCCCGGCCGCTCCGACGTGCCAGCACCCAGACCCCCGGGCCCCGCGACGCCGCCGGCGCCGCCGAACGCCGCCCGGGGTTCCGCGCCGCGCTGCGGTACGCCGCCCCGGCCCTGCTCGGCTACCTCGCGGTGCGGGCGGTCGGCGTGCTGACGGTGGTCGTCTGGGGCAGCCGGCGCGGCACCGGCGGGCTGCACCGGCTCGCCACCATGTGGGACGCGTACTGGTACCAGGACCTCGCGCAGCACGGCTACGCCGGGTCCGTACCGCTGCCCGGGCCGCACGGCGCGTACGAGGCCTACGCCTTCTTTCCGCTCTACCCGGCGCTGATCCGGCTCACCGACCTGCTCACCCCGTTCTCGGTCGAGCTCGCCGCGCTGCTGGTGGCCTGGGCCGCCTCGCTGGTCGCGGCCTGGGGGATCTTCGCGGTGGGTGCGCACCTGCACGGGCGCCGGACCGGGGTGCTGGCCGCGGTGCTCTGGGGCGTCCTCCCGCTGGCCGTGGTGGAGAGCGCGGCCTACTCCGAGCCGCTCTTCACCGCCTTCGCGGCCTGGGCGGTGTACGCGGCGGTGCGCCGCCACTGGGTGCCGGCCGGCGCCCTCACCGTGCTGGCCGGGCTGACCAGGCCGACCGGGCTGGCCCTGGCCGCCGCCGTCTCCTGCGCCGCGCTCTGGGAGTTGCTGGCCCGCCGCGGCGGGTGGCGGGCGGCGCTGGGGGCGGTGCTCGCCCCGCTGGGGTTCTTCGGGTTCCTGGGCTGGGTCGGTGCGGTGAAGGGGAGCTGGGACGGCTACTTCCGGGTGCAGGACGCCTGGGAGTCGCACTTCGACTTCGGCCGCAGCACCTTCGAGAGCCTGCGGTCCATGCTGACCAGCAGCGGGCAGGTGTGGCTGGCCGAGGTGGTGGTGGCGGGGGTGCTCGCGGCGAGCGTGGTGCTCTTCGCGGTCTCGGTCGCCCAGCGGCAGCCGCCGGTGCTGCTGCTCTACAGCGCGGCGCTGCTGGTGCTGGCGCTCGGCGACGCGGCGTACTTCAACTCGCGGGCCCGCTTCCTGATCCCCGCCTTCGGGCTGCTGCTGCCGGCGGCGGCCGGACTGGCCCGGATCCGGAGCCGGACCTCGCTGGTGATGCTGCTCGGGGCGGCGGCGCTCTGCTCGGCCGTGTACGGCGGCTTCCTGGTCTTCGTCTACACCAACGCCTCGTAGCGCGGGCCGGCGGGCGCCGGTCCTTCCGGAATCCGGCGGGGCTGTCGGCGGGTGGTCATAGACTCGGAGGGCCATGAGTAGCCTCTTTGACGACCTTCCGCTCCCCGGTTTCGAGCTTCCGTCCGCCGCCGGGTCGCAGCAGTCCTCCGACGACGAGCCGCCGGCCGGCGAGTACGGGGAGGAGCCCCCGGGGTACGGGGAGGAGCCGCCGTACGAGGAGGCGATCCCGGCCGGGCTGTTCGAGACCGACCACGAGGCCGAGGCCGAGCGGGACGCCTGGTACCGCAACGGCGCGGCCCGGACGGTGGTCGACCCGGCCCAGCTGCTGGAGGGGATGAACGACCCGCAGCGGGACGCGGTGGTGCACGCCGGCTCCCCGCTGCTGATCGTGGCCGGTGCGGGGTCGGGCAAGACCCGGGTGCTGACGCACCGGATCGCGTACCTGCTGGGAGCCCGCGGCGTGCAGCCCGGCGAGATCCTGGCGATCACCTTCACCAACAAGGCCGCCGGCGAGATGCGCGAGCGGGTCGAGGCGTTGGTCGGGCCGCGGGCCAAGGCGATGTGGGTGTCGACCTTCCACAGCGCCTGCGTGCGGATCCTGCGCCGGGAGAGCAAGCTGCTCGGCTTCACCTCCAGCTTCTCGATCTACGACTCGGCCGACTCGCAGCGGCTGATGGCACTGGTCTGCCGGGACTTGGACCTGGACCCGAAGCAGTTCCCGCCGAAGTCCTTCACCGCGAAGATCAGCAACCTCAAGAACGAGCTGATCGACGAGGAGACCTACGCCGACCAGGCCGCCAACCCGATGGAGAAGAAGCTCGCCGAGGCGTACTTCCTCTACCAGCGGCGCCTGCGCGAGGCCAACGCGCTGGACTTCGACGACATCATCATGACCACGGTGAACCTGCTCCAGGCCTTCCCCGACGTGGCCGAGCACTACCGGCGGCGGTTCCGGCACATCCTGGTCGACGAGTACCAGGACACCAACCACGCCCAGTACATGCTGGTGCGGGAGCTGAGCGGCGGTTCGGTCTCGGCCGCGCCGAAGCGCACGGTGGACGGCGACTACGTGAACCCGGCGGAGGGCCGCCTCGCCGAGGTGCCGCCGGCCGAGCTCTGCGTGGTGGGTGACGCGGACCAGTCGATCTACGCCTTCCGCGGCGCGACCATCCGCAACATCCTCCAGTTCGAGGAGGACTACCCGAACGCCACCACCATCCTGCTGGAGCAGAACTACCGCTCCACCCAGACCATCCTGACCGCGGCCAACGCGGTCATCGAGCGGAACACCAACCGCCGCAAGAAGAACCTCTGGACCGCCGGGGACGACGGCGAGAAGGTGGTCGGCTACGTCGCCGACGACGAGCACGGCGAGGCCCAGTTCATCGCCGACGAGATCGACCGGCTGACCGACGCGGGCGACGCCCGCCCCGGCGACGTGGCGATCTTCTACCGGACCAACGCCCAGTCCCGCGTCTTCGAGGAGGTGTTCATCCGGGTCGGCCTGCCGTACAAGGTGGTCGGCGGGGTGCGCTTCTACGAGCGCCGCGAGGTCCGGGACGTGCTGGCGTACCTGCGGGTGCTCTCCAACCCCGAGGACACCGTGCCGCTGCGCCGGATCCTCAACGTGCCCAAGCGCGGCATCGGCGAGCGGGCCGAGGCGATGATCGACGCGCTGGCCCAGCGCGAGCGGATCTCCTTCGCCCAGGCGCTGGTGCGGGTGGACGAGGCGTACGGCATGGCCGCGCGCTCGGCCAACGCGGTGAAGAAGTTCAACGACCTGCTGGCCGGGCTGCGCCAGGTGGTCGAGTCGGGCGCCGGCCCGGCGGCGGTGCTGGAGGCGGTGCTGGAGGAGACCGGCTACCTGGCCGAGCTGCAGGCCTCCACCGACCCTCAGGACGAGACCCGGGTGGAGAACCTCCAGGAGCTCGCCTCGGTGGCGCTCGAGTACGAGCAGGACCCGGGCGAGCGGCCGGAGAACGACGACGAGGGCGCCCCGCCGGTGGGCTCGCTGGCGGACTTCCTGGAGCGGGTCGCGCTGGTCGCCGACTCCGACCAGATCCCCGACGAGGAGGACGGCGCGGGCGTCATCACGATGATGACCCTGCACACCGCCAAGGGCCTGGAGTTCCCGGTGGTCTTCCTGACCGGCATGGAGGACGGGATCTTCCCGCACATGCGGGCGCTCAACCAGGTCAAGGAGCTGGAGGAGGAGCGGCGGCTGGCCTACGTCGGCCTGACCCGGGCCCGGCAGCGGCTCTACCTGACCCGCTCGGTGCTGCGCAGCGCCTGGGGCCAGCCCTCGTACAACCCGGCCTCGCGCTTCCTGGAGGAGATCCCGGAGACGCTGGTGGAGTGGAAGCGGACGGGCGCCTCGGCGGTGCCGGCCTCGCGCGGCTTCTCCTCCTCCGGTGGCTCGGGCGGCTTCGGCGGGCGCAAGTCCGGTGGGGCGGCGGCGAGTTCACCGAAGGCGGGCTGGGGGCAGTCGGCCCGGCGGGTGACCGAGAAGGAGGTCGTGGCGCTGGCGGTCGGGGACCGGGTGACGCACGACTCCTTCGGGCTGGGCACCGTGGTGGCCACCTCCGGGGTCGGCGACAAGGCACAGGCGACGGTGGACTTCGGCGGCGCCGGGCGCAAGCAGCTGCTGCTGCGCTACGCCCCGGTCGAGAAGCTCTAGGGGCCGGCTCCGCCTCCTAGGGGGCGGATAGGGGTCCGGCCGGCCGGGTAGGTCGTTAGGGTCGGTCGGGCCCACCCCGGGGCTGTGATTTTCCCCTCCCTTGGGGAGGGGCCTCCGCCAACCGGGGCGGGTGGCGTACCCTCCCCTCAGGTTCAGTTATCGGTGGTTAACCGGAGGCAGTGATGGGTGTGTCAGGGCCGATCCGCGTGGTGGTCGCCAAGCCCGGTCTCGACGGGCACGACCGGGGCGCGAAGGTCATCGCCCGGGCGCTGCGCGACGCCGGCATGGAGGTCATCTACACCGGGCTGCACCAGACGCCCGAGCAGGTGGTGGACACCGCGATCCAGGAGGACGCGGACGGGATCGGGCTGTCGATCCTCTCCGGCGCCCACATGACGCTCTGCGCCCGGGTGATCGAGCTCCTCAAGGAGCGCGACGCGGCCGACATCAAGGTGTTCTGCGGCGGGATCATCCCGGACGAGGACATCGTCGAGCTCAAGCGGATGGGCGTGGCCGACATCTTCACCCCGGGCACCCCCACCCGCGACGTGGTGGCCTGGGTCGAGGCGAACCTGCGCGCCGCAGGCTGAGCCTGACGGATCGTGAGGGCCCCGGAGGCTTGCCTCCGGGGCCCTTCGCCGTGCTCAGAGGGTGGTGAGCTCGTCGAGCATGGCGGCGCGGAAGCGGAGCGTCTCGGCGAGCCGGGTGAGGGTGTCGGCCCAGGCCGAGTTCGGCGTGGCGGCGGCGGCCAGGGCGGCCACGGCCGGGGCGGTGGCGGGGGAGAGGGCCCGCTCGGTCATGCCCAGCACGCCGCTGTGGCTCCACGGGTACGAGCCGGAGGCGGCGGCCCGCTCCAGGGCGGCGACCACGGCGGTGCTCAGCGGCGGGGTCCACGGGGTGGCGCAGGCGCCGAGCAGTTGGAAGGCCTCGCCCAGGCCGTGGGTCTCGATGAACGCGGCCGTCCAGGCGGCCCGCTCCTCCTCGGGCAGCACGCCGAGCAGGCGGGAGGGCACGCCGGTCGCCTGCGCGGCCCTGGTGGCGCTGGTGGCTCGGCCGTTCTGGCCGGTCTGGCGGGGCTTCGCGCGGTCGCGGCCGGTGCGGCGGGCCAGGGTGGTGGCGGGGCGCGGCGGCGGGCCGAGCAGGGCGCGCGCCCAGTCGGCGTCCTGCTGGCGGACCGCGGCCCGGGCCCAGGCCTCGTGGAGGTCCTCCCGCCAGTCGTCCGCCTCCTCCTCGGTGACCGGCAGCAGGAGCAGCTGATCCGGCGTCAGGCCGGTGT
Source organism: Kitasatospora sp. NPDC004289 (assembly GCF_053602875.1). NCBI lineage: Bacteria > Bacillati > Actinomycetota > Actinomycetes > Kitasatosporales > Streptomycetaceae > Kitasatospora > Kitasatospora sp. NPDC004289. Next base: position 10,481 of record NZ_JBSGEL010000094.1, read on the forward strand.
CGTCGGTCCAGAGCGCGAGCGGTGCGGCCGCCAGGACCTCGCCGAACCACCAGGCCCGCTGCCCGCGCCCGGTGGGTGACTTGGGCGCTATGCCGTCGCGCTGCATCCCGGCGTCGCACTCGACGGGCGGCCGGACGGCCAGCCGGTGGCCGTCGGCCCCGGCGGTGAGCTCGGGGCGGACGGCGGCACGGGCGCGCCCGGCCATCCGGGCGGCCAGGGCCGAGCCCGGCAGGGTGGAGAGCAGCTCGGCGGCGGTGGCCCGGACGTTCTTGCTCCGGTCGGCCAGGGCGGCCTCCAGGAAGGCCTCGTCGGCGAGCGAGAGGCCCTCGTGCAGGGCGTCCAGGAAGAGCAGCCGGTCCTCGGCGCGCTCGGTGGCCCAGGTGGATTCGAGCAGGGTGAGCGCGGCGGCCGGGTCGCTGCCGCGCAGCCGGGAGATCAGCCCGACCCGCTCGGCGAACAGGCCCTCCTGCCAGAGCCGCTCGTCCGGCTCGGGGGCGAGCTCCTCGGTGACGGTGCGGCCGACGTACTTCCACTCCTGGTTCCGCTCCGCCAGCCAGCGGCCCAGCGGGCCGGTCAGCGCGACCACGTCCGGGCGGAGTTCGCTGCGAGCGCGGGCCGCGTCCAGCAGGGCGGGGACGGCGGCGGCCGGGGCGCGGTAGCCGTGCCCGCGGGCGGCGGTGAGCCACTGCGGCAGCAGCTCGCCGAGGTTGGCCGTGCCGTGGCCGCCGCCGTGCGGCCCGTGGCCGCTGAGCAGGACGGCCAGCCGGCGGGCGGCGGACGGCGAGGGCTCGGGGCGCGGGTCGGGCCCGGCGGGCGCGGGCACCGGGACGGCCGGATCGGCCAGGGCTCCGGCCCGGCGGCGGACGGTGGCCACGGCGGCCAGGTCGAGCAGCGCGGTGGCCGGGTCGCTCCGGTCCACGGGCAGGGGGTCGGGGCCGGCGGGGAGCGGGCGGCGGTCGGTGCCGAGCAGGGCGGTGGTGGTCAGCTCCTGCCAGAGGTCGGTGGTCATCTGACCCTCCGTCGGTTCGGGAAGTCGGGCGTACGTGGCGGTGGGCCGGGCGCGAGGGACGTAGGCGGATACCCCCGGCGCGCGAGGGACGTACGTGGTTACTCCGGGGGCGCGAGGCTCTGCTGACGTGCGGCTCCGCCGCGGGGGCGCGAGTTCGGAAGGCGGACCAGTGTGAGGTCGGGGCAGGCGAGCCAGTTGCGGGTGTTGCCGTTCTCCCGCGCGCAGTTCCTCGCGCCCCTGAGGCGCTGCCCTGCCGGCCCTCGCTGCCATTCCGGCCGCCCCCTCACTGCGTGAGCCCCGTAGGGACCCCGTCCGGGGACCAGGCGGTGACGGGGGCGAAGCCGCGGTGGCCGTACTCGCCGAAGACGGTGAGCGGGTGCCCGGCGGAGAGGGCGGCGAGGCGCCAGAGCGCGGGCTCGGGGCAGCTGCCGGGCCGGACGGGGACGCTGTGGTGACCGTCCGTCAGCCGCCAGCCCTCGGGGCCGAGCACCGGCACCACCTCGGCCAGCACGGCCGGCCAGGAGGCCACCCAGGGGTCGTCGGCGACGGCCCGGCCGTACGCGGCGACGGCCTCGCCCGGGCCGGTGCCGGCGGGTGCCGGGAGCTCCGGCTCGGGTGCGCCGTGCCGGGTGCCGAGCACGGCCCGGAGCGGGCGGATGCCGGGGTGGTAGGCGAGCTCGGCCTCCAGCAGGTGGCCGGTGGGGAGGGCGAGCTCGGGGGAGCGGCCGGGGGCGCCGAAGGAGAGCAGCAGGGCGTGGCGGCCGGTCTTGGCGCCGCGCAGCCAGGTGCGGCGGGTGGTGAGCCGGTCGTCGGCGGTGTCGCGGCTGCCGAGCACCAGCCAGCGGTCCCGGACCGTCGGCCCGGCGAGCAGCTCGGCGGTGTCCACCGGGACGCCGACCCGGGCGCGGACGGTGGCGGCCAGCGGATCGGGCAGCTCCTCGGTGCGGCCGACGGCGCCCGCCAGCAGGTGCAGCAGGGCGTACTCGGAGAGCCGGTCGGCCGTCGGCGCGTACGCCAACTCCCGTACCTGGGTGGCCAGCCGGGGCGCCTGGGCGTCGACCATCCGGGCCGCCACCTCCTCCCAGCCGCCGGGCCGCTCCTCGGCCAGGCCGTGCCGGACGCGGTCGGCCAGCCGGAGCCTGAGCTCGGCGGCCCCGGCCGAGATCCGCCCGGCCCGGCGGGCCGCGCGGCGGGCGGCGGCGGCCGGATCGGCGGGGGCGGCGGGCGGTGCGGCGCGGCGCGCGGCGGCCTGCTCGCGCCCGTCCAGCCACTCGCTCGCCCAGTCCGGCGGCTCGGCCTCGGTGACCGCCTCCGGGCTGCCGCTCCAGAGCAGCAGCAGGCCGAGGGCGTGCTTGCAGGGGAACTTGCGGCTCGGGCAGCTGCACTTGTAGGCGGGCGTGCCGAGCTCGACCACGGTGCGGTAGGGCGTGGAGCCGCTGCCCCGGCACTGGCCCCAGACCGCGCCGCGCCCGAGGCCGGTGCCGGACCACGGGGCGGGGGAGCCGAGCTTGCCGGCGGCCTTGCGGGAGGGCTGGTCGGGGGCGAGGGAGAGGACGTGTTCGGTGGTCCATCGATCCATGGGGACGACGCTAGGACGGGGCACTGACAGCCGTTCACTCGAACTGGTGATCTGTCAGTTCGACTGCCCCGACTGTCAGTCCGAGGGTGCATCGTTGTCCTCGCAGGGCGACGGGCCGAGGTCCGCCCGCCGTCCGCCCGCGCTGGTAGCTGCCCATGTGAAGACGCCTCTGCACCCAGCACGTCCCCCTCCGTTCCCTTGCCACAGCTCTGCCCTGAGGCCGATCCAGAGGAGCTTTTGATGACTGCTCAGACCGCTGAGGTGCTCCGCGCGCACGCCGAGGACGCCTTCGCCGCCGAGCTGGCCGCGCTCGCCGCCCAGGACGACCGGCCGCGCCCCGAGCGCTGGCGGCTCTCGCCCTGGGCGGTGGCCACCTACCTGCTCGGCGGCACGCTGCCCGACGGCACCGTGATCACCCCCAAGTACGTCGGCCCGCGCCGCACCGTCGAGGTCGCGGTCACCACGCTGGCCACCGACCGGGCACTGCTGTTGCTGGGCGTCCCCGGCACCGCCAAGACCTGGGTCTCCGAGCACCTGGCCGCCGCGATCAGCGGGGACTCCACCCTGCTGGTGCAGGGCACCGCCGGCACCCCCGAGGAGGCCGTCCGGTACGGGTGGAACTACGCGCAGCTGCTCGCCCACGGGCCCAGCCGGGACGCGCTGGTGCCCTCGCCGGTGATGCGGGCGATGGCGCACGGGCAGATCGCCCGGGTCGAGGAGCTCACCCGCATCCCGGCCGACGTGCAGGACAGCCTGATCACCATCCTCTCCGAGAAGACCCTGCCCATACCGGAGTTGGGCGCCGAGCAGCAGGCGGTCCGCGGCTTCAACCTGATCGCCACCGCCAACGACCGCGACCGGGGGGTGAACGAGCTGTCCAGCGCCCTGCGCCGCCGGTTCAACACCGTGGTCCTCCCGCTGCCCGGCTCGCTGGAGGAGGAGGTCGAGATCGTCAGCCGTCGGGTCGCCCAGCTCGGCCGCTCGCTCGACCTGCCGCAACTCCCGGACGGGGCGGCCGAGATCCGCCGGGTGGTGACGGTCTTCCGCGAGCTGCGGGCCGGCGTCACCGCCGACGGCCGGACGAAGGTGAAGACCCCCAGCGGCACCCTCTCCACCGCCGAGGCCATCTCGGTGGTGACCAACGGCCTGGCGCTGGCCGCCCACTTCGGGGACGGCGCGCTGCGCGCGGGGGACGTGGTGCCGGGCGTGGCCGGGGCGGTGCTGCGCGATCCGGGCGCCGACACGGTGGTCTGGCAGGAGTACCTGGAGGGCGTGCTGCGCGAGCGGGACGGCTGGAAGGACTTCTACCGCGCCGCCCGGGAGAGCGCGCACTGAGCGGGGGCGGGGCGGCGGAACGGGCGGGAAGCGAACGAGGGGAGTACGGAATGAGCGCGGCAGCGGAGGTCACCCTGCTCGGCGTCCGCCACCACGGGCCGGGCTCGGCCCGGGCGGTGGCGGCCGCCCTGGAGCGGCTGCGGCCGGACGCGGTGCTGATCGAGGGCCCGCCGGAGGCCGACGCCGTGGTCGGGCTGGCGGCCGAGGAGGGCATGGTGCCGCCGGTCGCGCTGCTCGCGCACGCGGCCGACGACCCGTCACGGGCGGCGTTCTGGCCGTTCGCGTCCTTCTCCCCGGAGTGGGTGGCGATCCGGTACGCGACCGGGCGCGGCGTCCCGGTCTCCTTCATCGACCTGCCGGCCGGGTACGGGCTGGCGCCCGACCCCGATTCGGCTCCCGGAGCCGCCCCCGGCCCCGCGGCCGACGCTGCGGGAACCGAGCACGGGCCGTCCGCCGTGGAGACCGTCGACGCCCCGGACGGCCCGGGAGTGCCGGGGGGCACTTCCGCGCCGTCCGCGGGCGCGGGGACGGAGTCTGACGACGCGTCGGGCTTCGATCCGATCGGGGCCCTCGCGGCGGCGGCCGGGCACGCCGACCCGGAGGCCTGGTGGGAGGACGTGATCGAGCACCGCCTCCCCGGCAGCGGCCCCGGAGCGGATCCGCTGGCCCCGTTCCAGGCCGTCGCCGAGGCGATGACGGCGCTGCGCGAGCGCTACCCGGCCGGGCGCCGGGACGAGCTGCGCGAGGCGTACATGCGGCAGGCGCTCCGGGCCGCCAAGCGGGCCGGGCACGGGCGCATCGTCGTGGTCTGCGGCGCCTGGCACGTCCCGGCGCTGGCCACCCTGCCGACGGTCGCGCACGACCGGGCCCTGCTGGCCACCCTGCCGAAGAAGGTCAGGACGGAGGTCACCTGGGTGCCGTGGACGCACCGCAGGCTCTCCCAGCACACTGGCTACGGTGCCGGGATCGACTCGCCCGGCTGGTACCACCACCTCTTCACCGCCGGAGCCGACGCCCCGTCAGAAGGGCCCGCCCCGGCCGACGGTGCGGCGGTCGGCGGCGGGGCGGCCGACGCCGGTTCTCGGGCGTTGGCGCTCTGGACGACCAGGGCGGCCGAGCTGCTCCGGGCCGAGGACCACCCGGTCTCCTCCGCGCACGTGATCGAGGCCGTCCGGCTGGCCGAGACGCTCGCCTTGCTGCGCGGCCGTCCGCTGCCCGGGCTGCCGGAGACGCTGGACGCGATCCTCTCCGTGCTGTGCGACGGCTCCGAGGTCGCGCTGGAGCTGGTCCGCGAGCGGCTGGTGATCGGCGACGCGCTCGGTGAAGTCCCGGACGGCGCACCGACGGTGCCGCTCCAGCGGGACCTCGCCCGCCTGCAGCGCAGCCTGCGCCTGAAGCCGGAGCCCGAGCCGCGCGAGCTCGCCCTCGACCTGCGGAAGGAGAACGACGCGGCCCGCTCCCTGCTGCTGCACCGGCTGCGGTTGATCGGGATCCGCTGGGGGCACCGGACGCAGGACGCCGTCCGTGCCACCGGTACCTTCCGGGAGAGCTGGCGGCTGCACTGGCAGCCGGAGTTCGCGGTGGACATCGCGGTGGCGGCCCAGTGGGGCACCACCGTGGAGGCGGCCGCCACCGGCCGGGCGGTCGAGCTGGCGGCGGGGGCCGACGGCCTGCCGCAGCTCACCCGGCTGGTCGAGGACTGCCTGCTGGCCGGGCTGCCGGCCGCCCTGCCGCCGGTGATGCGGGCGCTGGCGGACCGGGCGGCGCTCGACACCGACGTGGCCCAACTCGCCGAGGCGCTGCCCGCGTTGGTCCGCGCCCTGCGCTACGGCGACGTCCGGGGCACCGACGGCTCCGCACTGGCCGCGGTGGCGCACGGCCTGGCCGACCGGATCTGCGTCGGCCTGCCCCCGGCCTGCGTGGGGCTCGACGCGGAGCAGGCGGCGGTGCTGCGTGGCCACGTCGAGGGCGTCCACGCGGCCGTCGCGCTGCTCACGGCGGACGCGGCGGGCGGGGCGGGTGAGGCCGTCGACGCGGTCCCGTCCGGTCGCCCGGGCGGTGCGGGCGGTGGGGGTGGTGCGGGTGCCGGGGAGGACGCCTCCGGGGGCGTACCGGTCGCGCCGGGCGGATCGCTGGCCGACCGGTGGGCCGGTGCGCTGCGGTCGCTGGCCCGGCGTCAGCCCGGGGCGCCGGCGGGCGTCGGTGGCACCGCCGGGCCGGGTGCGGCGGGCGCGGTGCCCGGCCTGCTGCGAGGGCGTGCGGTGCGGCTGTTGCTGGACGGCGGTCGGATCGACTCGGCGGAGGCCGGGCAGCAGCTCGGCCTGGTGCTCTCGCACGCCAACCCACCGGCGGACACCGCCGGTTGGGTGGAGGGGTTCCTGGCCGGCAGCGGGGTCCTGCTGCTGCACGACCCGGAGCTGCTGGCCCTGCTGGACGGCTGGCTGAGCACCGTTCCGGACGAGGTGTTCACCGACGTGCTGCCGCTGCTGCGCCGGACCTTCGCCGCCCTGGAGGCCGGGGTCCGCCGCACGGTCGGCGAGCAGGTCGCGGCAGGCCGGCTCGGTGCCGCGGCCGGCCCGGCAGGTCCGGCCGGTACGCCGGTCGTCGAGGAGCTGGACGGCGAGCGGGCCGAGGCGGCGCTGCCTGTGCTCCGCCTCCTCCTCGGCCTGGCGCAGCCCGCCGGGGCCGAGGCCGGGCCCGGGGCGTCGGCCGGCACGGCAACCTCCGGCACCAGCAGCGGCACCGGCTCCGCCGGCGCGGCCGCCGGCACCGCGGACACGGCGCCCCACCCCCGGATCCCCCGTCAGACCGACCGCAGGAGCGCCTGATGACGACCACTCGGCCCACCGGACAGCAGGCTCCGGAGCTGGTGCCGGAGCAGTTGCCGCAGCAGACGGAGCAGGCCCGCCAGGAGCGGCTGCGCCGCTGGCGGCTGGTGCTCGGCGGCGAGGCCGACGGCACCGGCCGCACCCTGGCCGGCCGGGACGCGGCGATGGACGGCGCGCTCGCCGCGCTCTACCGGGGAGCGGACGAGGGCGGCGCCCGCCCCCGCACCACGGGCCCCCGTTCGGCCGGCCTCGGCGGCTCGGCCCCGCAGGTGGCCCGTTGGCTGGGTGACATCCGGGAGTACTTCCCGACCTCCGTGGTCCAGGTGATGCAGCAGGACGCGATCACCCGGCTGGGGCTCGAACGGCTGCTGCTGGAGCCGGAGATGCTGGAGGCCGTGGAGCCGGACGTGCACCTGGTCTCCACCCTGCTCTCCCTCAAGCACGCCCTGCCGGAGACCACCCGGGAGACGGCCCGGGCCGTGGTCGCCCGGGTGGTGGCGGACTTGGAGCGCAGGCTCGCCGACCGGACCCGGGCCACCCTCGGCGGTGCGCTCGACCGCAGTGCCCGGGTCGCCCGTCCGCGCCACCGGGACATCGACTGGGGCCGCACCATCCGGGCCAACCTCGCCAACTACCTCCCCGAGCACCGCACCGTGGTGCCGGAGCGGCTGGTCGGCTACGCCAGGGCGCAGCGCTCGGTGAAGAAGGAGGTGATCCTCTGCGTGGACCAGTCCGGCTCGATGGCCCCGTCCGTGGTCCACTCGGCGGTCTTCGGCGCGGTGCTCTCCTCGATGAAGACGCTCGCCACCCGGCTGGTGGTCTTCGACACCTCGGTGGTGGACCTCACCGAGCAGCTCACCGATCCGGTGGACGTCCTGTTCGCCACCCAGCTCGGCGGCGGCACCGACATCAACCGGGCGCTGGCGTACTGCCAGTCCCGGATCACCCGCCCCGCCGACACGGTGGTGGTGCTGATCAGCGACCTCTACGAGGGCGGCATCAGGGATGAGATGCTCAAGCGGGTGGCCGCGATGAAGGCGGCCGGGGTGCAGTTCGTCGCGCTGCTCGCGCTCTCCGACGAGGGGGCGCCCGCGTACGACCACGCGCACGCCGCCGCGCTGGCCGCGCTCGGCTGCCCGGCCTTCGCCTGCACGCCGGACGCCTTCCCCGAGATCATGGCGGCGGCCGTCGAGCGCCGGCCGCTGCCGGTCCCGCAGACCTGACGGACGGCCCTGCGGAGGGAAGGGGCAACTGACGGAGTGTCCGAACGATTCACCCGGACGAGCGGTGACGGATCGGTGCTCACGGCCCGCCCGGACCACCGGTGAGCTGCGCGGGCGGCGTGCCCGGGGCGGCCGGTTGTGACGGTTCTCACCAAAGCGGAGCGGGCCCCGGGCGAAACACGCCGGTCGGACGGGGATAACCTGCCATGCGGACGTGACGCGCGTGTTGATTGACGTGTGCGCCCGTGGCTGTGTGGGCCGCAAGGCTGTCTCTGCGTACCCGCCCAGCCTCGACGACCCGCAGCGAAGATCCTGCCGTGGCACGCTCGTAGAGACACAATCCGCGACCACGAACAAGGACAAACACGTGGACCTGTTCGAGTACCAGGCGAGGGACCTCTTCGCCAAGCACGGCGTGCCCGTGCTTGACGGCGATGTCATCGAGACCGCCGCAGACGCTGCCGCCATCGCGGAGCGCTTCGGCGGCCGCGCCGTCGTCAAGGCTCAGGTGAAGGTGGGTGGCCGAGGCAAGGCCGGTGGCGTGAAGCTCGCCTCCGACCCGGCCGACGCCGTCGCCAAGGCCGAGGCGATCCTCGGTATGGACATCAAGGGCCACACCGTCAACAAGGTGATGCTGGCTCAGACGGCGGACATCAAGGAGGAGTACTACGTCTCCTTCCTGCTGGACCGCACCAACCGCACCTTCCTGGCCATGGCCAGCGTCGAGGGCGGCGTGGAGATCGAGGTCGTCGCCGAGGAGAACCCCGACGCGCTCGCCAAGATCCCGGTCGACGCCAACGAGGGCTGCACCCCGGAGAAGGCCGCCGAGATCGTCGCCGCGGCCAAGTTCCCGGCCGAGATCGCCGACCAGGTCGCCGACGTGCTGGTGAAGCTCTGGAAGGTCTTCATCGCCGAGGACGCCCTCCTCGTCGAGGTCAACCCGCTGATCAAGTCCGGTGACGGCAAGATCATCGCGCTCGACGGCAAGGTCTCGCTGGACGAGAACGCCGAGTTCCGTCAGCCGCACCACGAGGAGCTCGAGGACAAGGCCGCGGCCAACCCCCTCGAGGCTGCCGCCAAGGCCAAGGGCCTGAACTACGTCAAGCTCGACGGCCAGGTCGGCATCATCGGCAACGGCGCGGGCCTCGTCATGAGCACCCTCGACGTGGTCGCCTACGCCGGTGAGAACCACGGTGGCGTCAAGCCCGCCAACTTCCTCGACATCGGTGGCGGCGCCTCCGCCGAGGTGATGGCGAACGGCCTGGAGATCATCCTGGGCGACGCCGACGTCAAGTCGGTCTTCGTCAACGTCTTCGGCGGCATCACCGCGTGCGACGCGGTCGCCAACGGCATCGTGCAGGCGCTGGCCCTGCTCGAGGAGAAGGGCGAGGCGGTCACCAAGCCGCTGGTCGTCCGCCTCGACGGCAACAACGCCGAGCTGGGTCGCAAGATCCTGACCGACGCCAACCACCCGCTGGTGCAGCAGGTGGACACCATGGACGGTGCGGCCGACCGCGCCGCCGAGCTGGCCAACAAGTAAGGAAGGGGACTGAATCATGGCTATCTTCCTCACCAAGGACAGCAAGGTCATCGTCCAGGGCATGACCGGCTCCGAGGGCATGAAGCACACCCGTCGGATGCTCGCCTCGGGCACCCAGATCGTCGGTGGCGTGAACCCGCGCAAGGCCGGCACCACCGTTGACGTCGACGGCACCGAGGTGCCCGTCTTCGGCTCCGTCGCGGACGCCATCGCGGCCACCGGCGCCGACGTCACCGTGATCTTCGTTCCGCCGAAGTTCACCAAGGACGCCGTGGTCGAGGCGATCGACGCCGAGATCGGCCTCGCGGTCGTCATCACCGAGGGCGTTCCGGTGCACGACACCGCCGCGTTCTGGGCCTACGCCGGTTCCAAGGGCAACAAGACCCGGATCATCGGCCCGAACTGCCCCGGCCTGATCTCCCCCGGGCAGTCCAACGCGGGCATCATCCCGGCCGACATCACCCAGGCCGGCAAGATCGGCCTGGTCTCGAAGTCGGGCACCCTGACCTACCAGCTCATGTACGAGCTGCGGGACATCGGCTTCACCTCGGCCGTCGGCATCGGTGGCGACCCGGTCATCGGCACCACCCACATCGACGCGCTCAAGGCGTTCCAGGACGACCCGGACACCGAGCTGATCGTGATGATCGGTGAGATCGGCGGCGACGCCGAGGAGCGTGCCGCGGCCTTCATCGCCGAGTACGTCACCAAGCCGGTCGTCGGCTACGTCGCGGGCTTCACCGCCCCCGAGGGCAAGACCATGGGCCACGCCGGCGCCATCGTCTCCGGCTCCTCCGGCACCGCCCAGGCGAAGAAGGAGGCCCTCGAGGCCGCCGGTGTCAAGGTCGGCAAGACGCCGTCCGAGACCGCCCGCCTGGCCCGTGAGCTGATCGCCAAGTAAGGCTCACCGCACGGCAGTACGGCAACACCGAAGGACCCGCGCCCCCCGGCGCGGGTCCTTCGGCGTTCGTGGCGGGACGGCTGCCCTGCAGGTGCAGCGGTCCGCGGGGGCACCGACTTACTGCCAGGTCATGTCGTACTGGACGACGACCGGGACGGTGCCGGAGGCGGTGGCCGCAGCGGCCGGGGCGCTCTGGGCGGCCAGGGCGGGGACGACGGCGGCGAGGGCGAGGGCGACGACCGCGGCGGCCTTGGCGATGTGGGTGCGCAGCATGGCGAGTCCTTCGGAGAGAAGTGGGGTGTGGAGTGGCTCCGGAGTCCTGCGTCCCGCGGTGACGCTTCCGGCTTCCGGGCCGGCCGGTGGGGTGTCCCTTCCGGCGATCACTACTCTCGTCGCAGGTCAGGGCCGATGGAAGGGATCTCCGGTGGACGGAAAGGTCCTTGGACCGTTCCGTCCACCGAGGCCGTAACCGGCCAGTCCGAGCTCCACGGCGGGTGCGATCAGCGGGGCGGCCGCGCGGCCCGTCCCCCAGCCCAGCAGCGCGGGGTGGAGGTGCACCGCGCGGTCCATCAGCACGGCGGCCCGCCGCTCGGCCTGGTGCAGGTCATCGGCGATGAGGAAGAGCCCGACCACGGGGTGCGGCACCACCCGGCCGTGCACCACGACGTGCTCCAGGCAGTCCTCGGGCCGGGCGGTCGCGCGGATCAGTTCGGCCGTCTCCGTGGGGAGTTGGGCGCCCTGCGCGGATTGCCGGAGTTCGACGTGGATGAGGTACATGAGCCGACTGTGCCAATGCCTGAATCGGCTGAACAGGGGTGAAAGCTGGACGGTCTGGGCCGTGGCCCGAAGCGTCCAAACCCGGTCGTCACTTGACGGAGTCTCGTGTAATGATCCTTCGAACACTTTGTAAGAAGAGTGATTTAGGTGGGGGAAATGCTCACGACTCTCGGCTTGGACACGACCTCGGAAGCGGTCTACCGAGCCATGCTGATGCACCCGCAGGAGGGCGTGGCCGGTCTGGCGGCGGTCACCGGCCTGGCCGAGGCGGACGTGCGGGCAGCGCTGGACGTGCTCAGTGAGCTCGCCCTGGTGCGGCCGTCCTACGAACAGAGCGGGGCACTGCGCGCGGTCTCGCCGGACGTCGGGATGGAGATCCTGATGACCCGCCAGCAGGCCGAGCTGGCCGCCCAGCAGCTGCGGATCGAGGCCTCCCGGGCAGCCGCCGCCCAGCTGATCGCCGAGTACTCGGACATGCGGCCGACCACCGCGCACCCGGGCGTGGAGCAGTTGGTCGGGCTGGACGCCATCCGGGGCAGGCTCTCCTCCCTCACCCGGGAGGTCAAGGACGAGGTGATGACCTTCGCCCCCGACGGTGCGCACACCCGGGAGAGCATGGAGGCGTCCCGGCCGCTCAACCAGGACCTGCTGGACCGGGGCGTCCGGATGCGCACCGTCTACCTGGAGAGCTGCCGCAACAACCAGCCGACCGTGGAGCACGTCGAGTGGATCTCCGCGCGCGGCGGCCAGGTCCGGCTGGCGCCCTCGCTGCCGACCCGGATGATCATCACCGACCGGACCACCGTGGTGATCCCGGTGAACGGCGAGGACAGCGCCGCCGCCGCCGTGGTGCTCACCGGGCACGGGACGGTGACCGCGCTCTGCGCGCTGTTCGAGAACGTCTGGTCCAGCGCCCAGCCGCTCGGCACCTCCAGCACCCCGGACGTCCACGGGCTCACCCCGCAGGAGGCCACCGCGATCCGGCTGCTGGCCGAGGGGTTCACCGACGAGGCGATCGGCAAGCGGCTCGGCGTCTCGCAGCGGACCGCCCGGCGGACCGCCACCGATCTGATGGAGCGTCTGGGCGCCCGCAGCCGTTTCGAGGCCGGGGTCAAGGCCGTCCAGCACGGCTGGCTGCCCAGCCGGCCCTGACCGCCGGGCCCTGACCGCAGGGCTCCGACCGCCCGGCCCCGCGTGCCCGGCCGAGCCCTGCATGCCCGGCCCGGGCCGACCCAGCCCGGGCCGGTTCCGGCCACCGCCGGTGACCCGCCGTCAGGCGGGCGGCAGCTCGAAGCGGAGCGGGGCGTGGGCGGGCCCGGTGGACCCGCCCAGCCCGGCCGTCGGGCAGAGCCGCAGCGGTGGGCAGGGCACGGCGGGGACCGGCACCGGGACCGGCGGCACCAGCGGTACGGCCGATGCCGCCGCCGACGGAGCCTGAGCCTGAGCCGCCGACGGGGCAGGAGCCGGGGGCAGCACCGCCTCGGCCAGCGGTCCGAGGCCCTCGGCCGTAGCGGCACCCGCAGCGGCACCTGCTGTGGCACCCCCACCCGCGGCCGGAGCCGGTTCGGGCGCCGGCCCCAGCGGCAGTGAGCTGCCTGGGGTCGGGCCGCACCAGTGGCTGAGCAGGCCCGGCCAGACCGTGACGTCCGACCGGACGGGCCCCGCGCTGCCGCTGTCGGCGGTGGAGCAGACCGACGGGGGCGCGAGTGCCGGCTCCCGGAAGAGGGCTGACGGACCGTTGCCCGCCAGGGTGGCCACCATCGTCGCCGCCATGCCCAGCGTGACGACTCCGGCGGCGGCCGTCAGCAGCCCGGACCGCAGCCGGCCCCGTGCCCGGAGCAGTCCGGGGGAGGGGGCCTTGGCCGCGGGGCAGCCGTGGACCGCGGCCCGGTGCAGCAGCTCGCCCAGGTGGTCGCCGAAGCCCTCCGCCGTCGGGTCCGGCCCCACCAGGGCCGGTACCGAGGCGGCCATCGCCGCCCGCGCACTGAGCACCCGCCCGGCCGCCGCCGCGGTACTCGACTCGACCTCGGCCGCCACCTGTTCGGCGCTCAGCCCGAGCGCGTCGTGGAGGACCAGGGCCCGCAGTTGAGGGCGGGTCAGCCGGCCGAGTGCCTTGAGCAGGTCGCGGTCGCGCGGGGTGAGGCCGTCCGGCTCGGGAGTGCGCAATCGTTATGCCCTCGTCCGGCCCGCCGCCTTCGCCCCGTCTCCAACTGCGGCCCGCCGGTGCGGAACTGTCGTGACGTCAGCCCCCCGT